>NZ_JBNNSR010000028.1:0-1285 GCF_050277925.1 Peribacillus sp. NPDC097264 | reverse complement strand
TGGTATTATCCCCTACAGGTAGACGGAGTAAAAAGAGAACATGATAAAATGTTCTTAACAGTCTATCTGGGAGGGGATTTTTCTATGGCAAAAAAGGGGCAAATCTTTCAAACATATACAGAAGAATTAAAGCGAGAAGTTGTTCGTTTGAAGTTAGAGGAAGGCTGGTCATATCGTCGGCTTCGTGAGCGATTTGGTATCAAAAGTGATGCACAAATAGCGAATTGGGTAAAGAAAGTGCAGAATAATGAGCCTTTTGAAGACCAACGTGGTGTATGGAACCGTAAGAATTTTACTAGTGTAGAAGAAGAAAATGCTTATCTGAAAGCGCAGGTGGACTATTTAAAAAAGCGCAATCCAAATCTACATGGGAAGGAATGGTCCTGAAAGCCGAAAGGTTTCAAGTGATTGATGAATTGAGGAAAGTACACCCACTCACGTGGCTAATAAAAATCGGTGAAGTTTCAAGATCTGGTTATTATAAATGGCGGAAGACTCAGTCTAAACGATCTCTAAGACTTGAGAAAAACCTATGGATAAAAGAACATATATTAGCCATTCATAAGATACATCCATACTACGGATATAAGCGAATGACTCGAGCTTTATTTAGAGAGGGAATCGTTGTAAATCATAAGCGTGTGCGTCGCTTGATGAGAGAATTGGGAGTTACATCTGTAATTCGAAAGAAACGCCCTTTCTATGGTAGAAGAGGATCCGTAGTATTTAAGAATGTTTTAAACCGTGAGTTCTATGCAGAGTCCATGTTTCAAAAGTTAGTAACAGATATAACCTATGTGCGGATTGGAGACACGTTTGCCTACTTATCTGCCGTTTTAGATTTGTATAATAATGAAATTGTCGCATGGGAAGTTTCTTCTCGAAACGATCTTGAATTGGTTCATAATACGTTGAATCAGTTAAGGGATAAGTCATTCGAAAAGGGTGCCCTTCTTCACTCTGATCAAGGATTCCAATATACGACGAAATCATACGAAAAGCAGATAAAAGAACTCGGTATCCAAGGAAGCCACTCTCGTCGTGGCAATTGTCATGATAACGCTTGTATAGAAAGTTTCTTCTCGCATTTAAAAACAGAGAAGTTATATTTGGTAAGCCTAAAAACAACAGAGGAAGCTTATATAGCTATTCAGGAGTATATAGAATTCTACAATACGGATCGCTTCCAAGAAAAATTTAACGGCCTTTCCCCGATTGAATATCGAGAAAAGGCCGCAGCTTGAAATACTCTTTTTTTATTGTCTACTTGACAGGGTTATGTGCA
>NZ_JBNNSR010000027.1:0-1560 GCF_050277925.1 Peribacillus sp. NPDC097264 | reverse complement strand
TTCAGTTTGTAGACAAAAGGGGTTCGGAATGGTTTCATTCCGAATCCCTTTTGATATTTTCTTGGAATTTTGCTCAAGATTAAGAGCTTGGGTCTCTACGAGCCCACTATATTAGGCCATTTTTGAATCTCGCCATGTCCAATTGGCCATCTTCTTTAAATTCATGGCAGCGAAAGTAAGCATCGCCTGCATCGACAATTTTTTAAGTCCCCTTAAAGTAGTCCAACGCATACCATGCTTTTCTTTTGCATCTGCGAATACACGCTCAATCGTTTCCTTGCGTTTCGCATAGATAGGTTTTACATCTTGATGATGACGCAGGTGATCTGCTTCTTCCATATTTTCTTGCCAGATATGGCGCGTCACCACTTTTTGATGGTCTTTGCTTTCTGTACACTGTGATAAAAATGAGCATGTCTTACAAATGTGTTTGGGAGATTTATATTCGCGATATCCCTCTTTATTTGTTGTTGAGTACCTTAAAACCTCGCCCGATGGGCAAAGGTAACAGTCAAAATATTCATCATATACATACTCATGTTTGCGGAAGAATCCTTCTTTTGTCCGTGGTCGTGTATAGGGTAAAGCCGGCGTGATTTCTTTGCCAAAAAGATAGCTTGTAATGGCTGGTGTTTTATAAGCTGCATCTGCGGCAACGGCTTCAGGTTTTCCAACTTTCTCAATCACTTGTTCAACCAGTGGCTCTAACATATGGCTATCATGCGTATTTCCAGGTGTTACAATTGTCCCTAACACAAAACCATTACGGTCTGCAGCCGTGTGAAATGAATAGGCAAACTGTTTTGTACGTTCATCTTTCACGTAGTAACCACTCTCAGGATCTGTTGTACTTTCTTTTATTTCTTTGGTTTCTTCCTTATCAAATTTATCTGGTGGAAAAGGTTTCTTTCCGTGATCTTCACGATCCTGATTTATTTCTTCTTGAAGGCGTTCTTGATATGCTCGTGTTTCCTTGCGAACGACTTTCTTTGCAAACTTTCGTTTATTTGCACTGGCTTTCACATGAGTGGAATCAACGAATACATGCTCTGCACTTATTAACTTTCTTTGGGCAGCTGTCATTAAAATGCGATAGAAAATCTGTTCAAACAAGTCAGTATCTTTAAAGCGTCGCTCATAATTTTTCCCGAACGTTGAGAAGTGAGGTACTTTATCGTGGAAACCGTAACCTAAGAACCAACGGTAAGCCATATTTGTTTCAACTTCTTCAATTGTTTTACGCATAGAACGAATACCGAAGGTATATTGAATGAATGCAAGTTTAACCAAAATAACTGGATCGATACTTGGGCGACCTACCTCAGAATACATATCTTTCACCAAATCATAAATGAAAGAGAAATCAATGGCCGCCTCAATTTTACGAACCAAATGGTTCGCTGGCACCAGTTGATCCAATGTAATCATTTCAAGTTGATCTCGTTGAATAGAATTATGTTTCGAAAGCATCCTCATCACTCCAAGTTTTAATACTTCTATTTTAAAACAAAAAAAACTGTAGGCAAAGTCGATTTTCATCGAGTTTGTCTACAGTCTGAA
>NZ_JBNNSR010000026.1:0-1599 GCF_050277925.1 Peribacillus sp. NPDC097264 | reverse complement strand
GCTCTTCAGCGCCGATGGTAGTTGGGGGTTTCCCCCTGTGAGAGTAGGACGCCGCCAAGCCATTTCGAAGGTCAGCCATTAGGCTGGCCTTTTTTTGTTTTTAGTAAATCCTTTTACCTTCTCAGCCAGACAGTAGAAGAAGACCGTAAGGTCTCGAAATCGCGGAGAATACATGGCTAATTCGTTTTCTTTATATATTTTCTAATAACTTATTGGCTTGTTTTTATAAATGGTATGGGAATGCGGTGGGATATCCGTTGATTTTTCCTGGAGAGTTAGCATTCAGAAATGGCTCCTAAACCATCATCCATTTAAAATGGTCTCTTCTTTCCTAATCATCGTGAAAAGCTGTGATCTCATTTGTGAATCATTTTTATTCAACAATAAAAAAGATGATTGGCTCAGTCTAGCCAATCATCTTTTTATTAAAGTGGTTCGTGAATCTCCCAAGCAACTTTTAAAGAATCTACTATGAAATCTGCTACTTCATCAACATCCAAGTTATTTGTGTTCACTTTTGAATGATGATAGGAATAAACTTCTTGTCTGGTTTTAAAAAGGTCTTCAATTTCTTCTAGGCTTTTACTTTGCAAGACCGGTCTACTATCAATAAGTAAGCTAATTCTTTCTTTCCAATAGTCCCAAGATAAATCAAGGTAAAATACTATGCAATTGGAGAGGCATATATCTCTTATATCCTCTTGTAAAAAGGCCCCGCCTCCTAAAGAAAGTATTTTTAATTTTTGCTGGCTGAACCGTTCAATTACTTCCTTTTCTTTTTCACGAAAAGTCTTTTCCCCGAACTTCTTGAATATTTCAGTCGTGGGCATATTAAATTCTTTTTCGATTTCTTGGTCTATATCAATAAAGTCCCTATATAGTTTTTTAGCGACTTTTTGGCCTATTGTAGTTTTACCTACTCCCATAAAACCAATAAAAACGATACTTTGCAACCTCAAAGATGTATCTTTATTAACCACTTATGAATTCCTCTCCCCGCTAGATTACAATGATTTAAAGTAGTTTTCGATTTTTAAAAATAATTTCATTATAGTACATGTTGGTAGAAATGTAAAAATATTATTTAAATATTTGGAAAACTGATCAATTGATTTACCCTCATTCCTAATAATAGAAGGAATGGTCGATAATTAATAGTCCATGCTTTAATTTGTATCATTAATTTTATAATGAGAAGAGTAATGATAGGATCCAACTCAGGCTGTGCAATTGTGGATATTAATTAACGGATATGGTCATAAAAGAAAAAAACGAAAATACATTGACTTTGATGACAAAAAGGATTAATATAAATAAGCACCAAGTCAGTCAAACAAAAATTTCATCAACTTCTGGCAGATTGCTTGAAGAAATAAACAGTAAAAACTATTGACTTCTTATAATGAAAGTGATAAGATGAATTAGTTGCTGCTAACACAGTGACTAAAAAATAAGTTAAAAACTTCGTAGAAGTTGACAACTAATCGATAGTGTGTTATGATGGATTAACAAGTTGTTCTAACGAACAACGAGATAAATTGCTCTTTGAAAACTGAACAAAACAAAGCGCCAACGTAAATTTTGAGTGAGCACACACTA
>NZ_JBNNSR010000025.1:0-2306 GCF_050277925.1 Peribacillus sp. NPDC097264 | reverse complement strand
TCTTCAGCGCCGATGGTAGTTGGGGGTTTCCCCCTGTGAGAGTAGGACGCCGCCAAGCCATTTCGAAGGTCAGCCATTAGGCTGGCCTTTTTTGTGTTCTCAATAAAAATGGAACATGGGTTACTTTTGTAGAGGGAAAGAGCTTTACCTATAAATAAAGAATTAACTTCATATCTTATTTTAGCAATAGTTTTACAAATTACGTTATAAGGTGGAGGGGACTTCCAAAGTTTTATCCCTTTCTACACACTCATATATTAAAAAAACCTTATTCTCATATTTAAAGTGCTGTGTTTTTTATAGTCGATGGTCTATATATTAAATATTATCTGTACCCCTTATACTGCGGGTTATTTTTTATTAATGAAGGTAGACTCAATAATGAAAGTAATGAGCATATAAACAGTAATTTATAACGCTCTATTCAACATGATATTAATTATAGATTTCAAAGACCTAACTCAAAATCTTCATGATTGGAATTTAAGATTAAAATAATGAATTGAGAGGAGCTGCGCGTAATAGTCAATAAAACTGGCTATTAGATCAGCTCCTTTTAGATTTTCTAAAAAAAGATCAACTCCAGGACTTATAACTTTAAAGCCCCTGCTAGTTCTATAAGAAGCAGAAAAGAAAATATTAAACAGTTGCTCGAACTATATAACAAGAAAATGTTATAGGTAAGCCATCTTTTGTGGCATTTTGCTCGAAAATCTTAGATACTTCATACAAGTTTTTTTCTTTTAAAGTTTCATAAATGGAAGGGTGTTGACCGAAACAACGTAATTTTAAAACATCCAATGGGGAGTGAATATACTCTGTACTATTTATTGCTTCAATCTTAGAATGAGAGAACTTACTAATATCAATTCTATGATTAATGAGATTTAAGATTGGAGTTCCTATTGAAGAATCAAAGAGGTTAGGAAATAAAAGGGGTAATTCTTTATTTGTCTCATCTCCAGGATGGAGACCAATTATTTTGCCACCACTTTTTATAACTTTCTTAAGGTATGGATATGCGGATGTAGGACCTTTCCTTATGTATGCACAATCAAAATTCATCCATTTCAAAAGGCAATCCATTTTTTATATTTCCTAAAACAAAAGATACATTTGGTTTTTTATCTTTTAGCCTAACTTGTAAGAACTTTTCTGTTACATCAAACCCTATTATTTCTTTTGCTACCGAGCCACATTCATTTGTTAGCTCGCCGTGTCCACATCCAACATCCAATACTTTCCTTCCAACTGTGATTTTAGTTACTTCTTTATCAAATATTGATTCTCCGTTAGGCTCTGTTAGTGTAGAATTCCAAGAATATATGTATTTACCCTGAATGTCACTAAGTTGTTTATACCATTCTATCGAATGTGGCTGCACCCATTCTGTAAAAGATGTAGGGTCTGTTGATGATTGCATATACAATCCCCCTTAATAGATCTAAAATAATTATTATTCTTTAAGTTAATAAAAAGTCCTCCTTCTTCAACTAAACTGCCTCGTTAGTTTAAGCGTAACATTTCACAAAGAAAATCAACCCTTATCTTTAACACAGCCTATAACATAATACGAACCGTTTGTTATTAATTTCACCGTATCATGTAAATGGGTAATGCCCTCTGACTGTTTTAAGAGTTATATTTGAGTTAGAAGTAACTTAAATTCGCTTAATAAGTTAAGCTGTATAATCAGAGTGTAAGGATATTAAGCATTCACATTAGGAGAACTCGTTTCATTTACGCCCCTGGTGCAGCTCTCTATCATAAGTTCAATAAGGGGATTCTCCATTAACCTTAGATATGGACCTTTAATATTAATATAGACTCATGTCAGCTTACTTGTTTCATAATTATGATATTAGAATGATTTCTGCAAGAGTAACAAGAGTGGTGTGTAATATCTGATAAGGCTCTATATAGAAATTATTTGCTCCTTATTTAAAAGGCTATCCCTTTATGGTAGAAAGTAATAATTGCCCTTGATTAACATTGAAAGCTTATTGTGTATAAATGAAGAGTGGAGGGATAATCCTTCCCTTAAAGAGTACTGTCAGTGGTACTTGTTATCCAATGGAGGAGGAACATTATTATCCTAATAAATTATAATAAGGTATTTCACTTAAATGTGTTGACTTTGAAACTGAAAAGGATTAATATAAATAAGCACTAAGAAAACAAACGCAAAACTTCATTGCTTATAGCTGAATCGCTAGAAGAAATGACACAATAAAAACTATTGACTTCTTATAAAGAAAATGATAAGATGAAATGGTCGCTGAAAAACACAGCGATTAAAAATAAGT
>NZ_JBNNSR010000024.1:0-4334 GCF_050277925.1 Peribacillus sp. NPDC097264 | reverse complement strand
GTGTTTGAACGTATTTCACGCCGTCATTTTTTGTTTCGATTTTTTCGCTTTGTGTTCTAATCGATATAATCACATCAACCAGATCCCGACTAGACAAACCTAATTCTTTTGTTCCAATTGAAACAAACTTATCACCTGATTCAACATCGATAAGTGTATATAAATTAACAGTCGACTTTTCATCAACCTTTAAAATGATAAATTTTTTATTAATCTCAAATTTAATTTGGATTCACCTCCTGAATATATCTGATAATAATCCGAAATTATTCAAAGTCAATTTATTTAATAATTTATATAAAAAAAAGAAACCACCATTGTAGTCTTTAGTGGTTCTTACATTGCAAATGCTATAATTCGCAATAAGTTTAAAATAAAAAAATTCAAAATAATTATCGCTAGCTATTTGGATTAGCTATTTTGAATGGTAAAATAATCAAGCTAGGTCAACTTCCTCTGCACGACTATAAAATCGCTGAGGGGTAAAAAACACTATGGATAATGAACAAAGGAATTTGGAGGAACAGCAGCCCGCATCCAGCACCACTGCTGTATCCACAGAAACATCAGTAACACCAGTAACACAATTAGTACCAGCAACACCCGAGACTCATTTGCCGAGAGGCATTATGATTATCGATAGATTGTCAAACAGTTTCTATAAAGTAGGTCTAGGCTTACTATTCATCACACTTTCAGGAGCATTAGGTGTAGCTACCTACCTGTGGGTAAAAGGTTTCGTCAGCACTGATTTGTATTTCAAGCTAGTCCAAGCAATTCTCGAATTAATGCAAAACTTGATACTTGTTTAATCGCATCTAGTCTAATCTTCTGAACTGTTCTATGAGTCGATGATTATGCTTACCTGGATCAATGGAGTGGTGTAGGAGCTGCGAAGTTGTGATGGGTAGATCTAGTGGAATGACGGAGGCTGTATAGGCGATTAGGATGAGAATCAGGAGAAGACTTTCTCATTAACAAAAATAAAAGGACCGAATGGGTGTAGGAGTGTCCCATTGGTCCTTTTATTTTTCGTTTGCAAGAACATTGCTTCCGGCCGGAGTTAGTTAGCTAATCTACGGGTGGAAGTATAAATTGATCACGTATTGATCTTTTAGTTGCAAACAGTTATCCCTCCTCTTAAATCGACTGCCAAAAACGGCCGTCTTATTTGTACGAAATTAAACAAAAAAACAGCAGCTGTCGCTTAATGAGGTTTTTTTAACTCTAGGAAAATGAAATTACCAAAAGGAATTTTATTTTCGCATCCAGTTTAAGTATAACACTTTTGTTATATTCTTAATCAAGTGGTGATTTGTAAAAAATGTTAAATTTTTTAGTCATATAACGAAAGACCTTAATTTTTCAACAAAAGTAAAGAGAGCCAAAATAGGCTCTCTTTACTTTTTGTATAGGCATTCTATTTTATCTGATTCTTTTCAGACTTTAATCAGAACATCAGTTGAAGGATATCTGATAATCTTATATACTTTAATAAGTATTAAATTATGAAATTATGAAATTATGCATTTCTTAAGTCATCTGGGGAGATGACTTAAACAAATAATTCATTTGGTTTTAAACCAATCCACGTCGCGACTTGTCCTACCAAGTCGTTTTTTCTTTTCTCTAATTCTTTTTTAAATTGTTCTGTTAAATCTTCATCATTTTCGCCTACTAATTCTCTCATCATTTTTCTGTATTTTGCTTTAGTACCTTTAGCTAATTCTGATATTTCATTTGGATGTCGTTCCAGATATTCGAGCATCGCCCGATCTTGGATACTGGGAACAGTTCTAGAATTAATTTTCGGTTCTTTTATCATCAAATTATCAAAAATCGAATGACCAATAGTTATTGCATCTCTTTTGAGTTCAAACTCTAATCTCCACCAAACCGGACGTTCTGTTTTTTCAATTTCTCTAAGTTCTGCACGAAGATCCTCGTAAGATTCAATATCATATTGTCCAATACCATTCTCAAACTTCTGTAAAATTTTCTTTTTCCTCTCTTGAAGTTCAACAGCCTTGTTATAAATTCTCACCATTTTCTCCGAAGTTCTCGCACCTAAATACAAAGTTTCTAAATCACCTTTTCGAGATTCTATTTTTGTTCTTTTTGTTTGTATTTTTTGTATGTAAGCAAATTTAGCAAGATTGTAATCACAATCAAAAGCTATATCCAAACGAGATAAACCGATATTAGTTAAAAGAGGAAGTACATTTTCTAACAACCAATCTTTCTCAATACTGCTTATATGTTTCGGATTGAATTCCATCCTCAACGCCCGACGATTCATTACCTTAGCTTTTTCAGGGTCAAAACTAAAAAATATTTTATTAAATAGTTTCCCTTCAGCAACAGAACCAACTTTCCATAAATCAATTGAACTAGAATGATTAACTAGTTTTTGAAAATCTTCTAATCTATAATTCTTAACATCACCCATTATAGTTAACTTATCAATCGATACATCAAAAATATCGATTGTCTTTTTTTCTTGAATCAACTTTCCAACTGCCATAAAATCACCTACTTTTCTTAAAAGAGACACCATTTTAAAAACCTATAAAACCACCTTTGTTTTGTCAAAGGTTCAAATTTTGACCCTGTAACCGGCTATTAGATATAGCCGGTTACAATCAATATGGATAATACCCCAAGTTAACAAATTCAGAAGTAAATTTGAACTCTACCCATATATTCCACAGTCATATTTACAACGAGCCTCTACCCTCTTAAACTCCGTGAAGCATACCCCGTCGGGGAAAACCGCCCTCTGGGGCACCCTCCACAAAGTTTAACAAAGAGAGTTTCTCATAATAAATACGCTTTTGCGGCATAAACGTCCTCACTTCAATAATTACCCAAATTCCCTCATAAATTTTTGCAACGCCATTTCCACAAGGTCATTTCTGCTCATTCTTTTAGTTTCACTTATTTTTTTAGCAAAATCTTCAAAGCGTTCAAAGGTTTCCAAACTGATTTCATAATTAGCTTTTTTTGTTGGCTTTCGAGGTGGAAGTTTAGAAAGTTCATCAACTAATTCAAAACCCTTTGGACAATCTGCTCTACCTTTGAATAACTCTTTAACGAACTTTATTTCATCTTCCGTCAGATTTAAAGCTTCAGTTTCTACTATTGTTTTTTTATTGAATTTTTCTCTGTTTTTTATATTTCCCTTCAAAGTTGATACTCTCTTTCTCTTACCCACAGCAGAAACCCTTTCCTCAAGTAGCTCCTCGAGTAGCAACTCAGGCTCTTCACCATCACTAGTATATATACGAAGTTGTGTTTTTCGATTGAATGGATACCCATTTTCTTTTAACACATCACCCATCAAATCCTTACTCACATTAAATTGTCTAGCTAGATCGCTAACCGTCTTTTGTTTGGTATTAAGAATTTTCACAGCTTCTTTTAACTTCAAAAGCTCATCTCCCTTTTCTTACCTTTATCAGACTTTTCTCAGATATTTTCAGGATTTATATTTTTTTGAAATCCCCAATTTCTTCGTACTTTTTTTTGATTAAATCCTGAATAACATCCCCCTGACTTACTCTTCCAATTTCTATTTTTGAACGATAATATTCTGTAATTTGTTCGACCATCTCTTTATACTCAATTGGAAGTTTCGCATTCAGATGATAGAGTTTTTTCGGAGTTTCTTTCATTTGTCTTTCACCTCAATTTATTATTGATTTAATTGTACTTTACTATTTCTTTACTTAAAAGGTTTCATCCTTCTTTTTTTTGACAAAAAGAAAAAAATAGCCAAATTCATAAGTAAAAGAACATTCCACTGCTCGTACTTGCTCACACTTGGTTCTATATTGAATAAGAACCAAGCGAGCAAACGAACAAAGAATGCCCTTATTCACTTGGAATTTGACGCATACTTTTCATTCATCAAATTGTGCAAAAAACTTCGCGTTCATATTGTAGCGTTTATTTATAACTTCAGTGAATGAATAGAGAGCCGAAAAACCTTTTTGTTGCTTACTACTGCATTGAAAACCGACAATCATATTTTCTCGCTCTTCAGCTGTCAGACTAATTTTTAGAACATCTTTTAAATCAGAATACGTCCAAAAGTCCGAAGGCATATACCGATCTCCTGAATCCTCAAAAGAATAGACAGACAAACCACTCTTCCGAACTATTTTCTCGTCATAAAATCCATATTCATTTGGTTTCATTAAGCTTTCGCCTTACTAATTTTTGAAACAAATGTATTCAGTGTTTGAACGTATTTCACGCCGTCATTTTTTGTTTCGATTTTTTCGCTTTGTGTTCTAATCGATATAATCACATCAACCAGATCCCGACTAGAC
>NZ_JBNNSR010000023.1:1486-4460 GCF_050277925.1 Peribacillus sp. NPDC097264 | reverse complement strand
AAAGCGTTGGTTAAGTCCTCGATCTATTAGTATCAGTCAGCTCCACATGTCGCCACGCTTCCACCTCTGACCTATCAACCTGATCATCTTTCAGGGATCTTACTAGCTTGCGCCATGGGAAATCTCATCTTGAGGGGGGCTTCATGCTTAGATGCTTTCAGCACTTATCCCTTCCGCACGTAGCTACCCAGCTATGCCTTTGGCAAGACAACTGGTACACCAGCGGTGCGTCCATCCCGGTCCTCTCGTACTAAGGACAGCTCCTCTCAAATTTCCTGCGCCCGCGACGGATAGGGACCGAACTGTCTCACGACGTTCTGAACCCAGCTCGCGTACCGCTTTAATGGGCGAACAGCCCAACCCTTGGGACCGACTACAGCCCCAGGATGCGATGAGCCGACATCGAGGTGCCAAACCTCCCCGTCGATGTGGACTCTTGGGGGAGATAAGCCTGTTATCCCCGGGGTAGCTTTTATCCGTTGAGCGATGGCCCTTCCATGCGGAACCACCGGATCACTAAGCCCGACTTTCGTCCCTGCTCGACTTGTAGGTCTCGCAGTCAAGCTCCCTTGTGCCTTTACACTCTGCGAATGATTTCCAACCATTCTGAGGGAACCTTTGGGCGCCTCCGTTACTCTTTAGGAGGCGACCGCCCCAGTCAAACTGCCCACCTGACACTGTCTCCCACCCCGATAAGGGGCGCGGGTTAGAATTTCAATACAGCCAGGGTAGTATCCCACCAACGCCTCCACCGAAGCTAGCGCTCCGGCTTCTCAGGCTCCTACCTATCCTGTACAAGCTGTAACAAAATTCAATATCAGGCTGCAGTAAAGCTCCACGGGGTCTTTCCGTCCTGTCGCGGGTAACCTGCATCTTCACAGGTACTATAATTTCACCGAGTCTCTCGTTGAGACAGTGCCCAGATCGTTACACCTTTCGTGCGGGTCGGAACTTACCCGACAAGGAATTTCGCTACCTTAGGACCGTTATAGTTACGGCCGCCGTTTACTGGGGCTTCGGTTCAAAGCTTCGCTTGCGCTAACCTCTCCCCTTAACCTTCCAGCACCGGGCAGGTGTCAGCCCCTATACTTCGCCTTGCGGCTTCGCAGAGACCTGTGTTTTTGCTAAACAGTCGCCTGGGCCTATTCACTGCGGCTTTTCTGGGCTATTCACCCTAAAAAGCACCCCTTCTCCCGAAGTTACGGGGTCATTTTGCCGAGTTCCTTAACGAGAGTTCTCTCGCACACCTTAGGATTCTCTCCTCGCCTACCTGTGTCGGTTTGCGGTACGGGCACCTTACATCTCACTAGAGGCTTTTCTTGGCAGTGTGGAATCAGGAACTTCGGTACTATATTTCCCTCGCCATCACAGCTCCGCCTTAATGGAAACGGGATTTGCCTCGTTTCCGGCCTAACTGCTTGGACGCGCATATCCAACAGCGCGCTTACCCTATCCTTCTGCGTCCCCCCATCGTTCAAACGATGTATAGGTGGTACAGGAATATCAACCTGTTGTCCATCGCCTACGCCTTTCGGCCTCGGCTTAGGTCCCGACTAACCCTGAGCGGACGAGCCTTCCTCAGGAAACCTTAGGCATTCGGTGGAAGGGATTCTCACCCTTCTTTCGCTACTCATACCGGCATTCTCACTTCTAAGCGCTCCACCAGTCCTTACGGTCTGACTTCAACGCCCTTAGAACGCTCTCCTACCATCGACACCATACGGTGTCAATCCACAGCTTCGGTGATACGTTTAGCCCCGGTACATTTTCGGCGCGGAGTCACTCGACCAGTGAGCTATTACGCACTCTTTAAATGGTGGCTGCTTCTGAGCCAACATCCTGGTTGTCTAAGCAACTCCACATCCTTTTCCACTTAACGTATACTTTGGGACCTTAGCTGGTGGTCTGGGCTGTTTCCCTTTCGACTACGGATCTTATCACTCGCAGTCTGACTCCCAAGAATAAGTATTTGGCATTCGGAGTTTGACTGAATTCGGTAACCCGTTGGGGGCCCCTAGTCCAATCAGTGCTCTACCTCCAATACTCTCATCTTGAGGCTAGCCCTAAAGCTATTTCGGAGAGAACCAGCTATCTCCAGGTTCGATTGGAATTTCTCCGCTACCCACACCTCATCCCCGCACTTTTCAACGTGCGTGGGTTCGGGCCTCCATTCAGTGTTACCTGAACTTCACCCTGGACATGGGTAGATCACCTGGTTTCGGGTCTACGACCTCATACTCATTCGCCCTATTCAGACTCGCTTTCGCTGCGGCTCCGTCTTATCAACTTAACCTCGCATGAAATCGTAACTCGCCGGTTCATTCTACAAAAGGCACGCCATTACCCATTAACGGGCTTTGACTACTTGTAGGCACACGGTTTCAGGATCTATTTCACTCCCCTTCCGGGGTGCTTTTCACCTTTCCCTCACGGTACTGGTTCACTATCGGTCACTAGGTAGTATTTAGCCTTGGGAGATGGTCCTCCCTGCTTCCGACGGGATTTCTCGTGTCCCGCCGTACTCAGGATCCACTCAGGAGGGAACGAAGTTTCAACTACAGGGTTTTTACCTTCTTTGACGGACCTTTCCAGGTCACTTCATTTACCCCGTTCCTTTGTAACTCCATATTGAGTGTCCTACAACCCCAAGAGGCAAGCCTCTTGGTTTGGGCTACATTCCGTTTCGCTCGCCGCTACTCAGGAAATCGCTATTGCTTTCTCTTCCTCCGGGTACTTAGATGTTTCAGTTCCCCGGGTCTGCCTTCAATACCCTATGTATTCAGGTAGAGATACTGTTCCATTACGAACAGTGGGTTTCCCCATTCGGAAATCTCCGGATCAAAGCTTACTTACAGCTCCCCGAAGCATATCGGTGTTAGTCCCGTCCTTCATCGGCTCCTAGTGCCAAGGCATCCACCGTGCGCCCTTTCTAACTTAACCGTTAAAAAGATCTTACTGATGCTTTGAAAAAAAT
>NZ_JBNNSR010000022.1:0-13061 GCF_050277925.1 Peribacillus sp. NPDC097264 | reverse complement strand
CGGCAGTTAAGCTCTTCAGCGCCGATGGTAGTTGGGGGTTTCCCCCTGTGAGAGTAGGACGCCGCCAAGCCATTTTAAAGGTCAGCCATTAGGCTTGGCCTTTTTTTGTGTGCAAAAAAGGGGTGTATGCCCCTAGTGACTTATGATCTTTCAGGAATTTCACCGACCAAGACTTCCAGGTTTAAGCCATTCGAAGACTAACAAAGGTATCTTGGCTTGGCTTATTTTAAGGAACTGCACAATAGAGGGGTAATCATCATTCGGCATCGTTTTCAGGAGTTCTGCCCACCATTCTGTTTCATAACGAGCTATTATACTAAGGTTGTATGAGATTAAATAATGAATCAGGAGTTCAGGTAGTGAAAAAGCCGGTGAATTCTTATTGAGTGATAGCATAAAAAGTTCAGCCTCCATATTGAATCGCATAGGAGAGGGCCCATTCATGCCGAGTGGCCCATCTACTTTTAATGATAGCCTCCCCTTCATCTCTTTCAAGTCAGTTACTTCTTTCGTTTTACTCTTCATGAATTCGAAGAAACGGTCGGCCGTCATTTGGTAGCTATCGAGTATAGAAGAAGGTAGTTCAAAACCATCATGGATATAAACGGGCGTGATGAAATTTGTTTTGGAATGGGTCCACGCAATCGATTGCAATTCAGGAATTTCTGCCAATAAGGATTCCATCGAAAACTTCTCCCCTTCCAAATGTTTAATATGGAATAAGTTTTCGGCAACCGAAGTGAAAAGTCCATTCTTCTGTGTTTTTACTTCATCCTTTAAAAAATCATATTGCTGTTTTTTTCTTTTCCTTGTCGTGACTCCATGGGCAAGTAAAGAGGTAGACTCCGGATAGTTAGGATTAACGGTAAGGAGGCAGGCTTTTAATAAATGGGTAAACCCATAAAAGGATAAGATTGGTTGTATGCAAAGAGGTGCTTTGGCTGATTGGTTATAGTAGATTTTAGAGTGCTCAATATAGTAAATGAATGGGTAACAGTTTTCATAACTTTTTTTTTCGGCATCTTCTATTTTTCCTTGCGTATAACGTTTTTGTAAAAAAAGTTGAGAAGAAGTAGCCGAAAAAAAGGGGGTAAATTTATCGAAATTATCATTGTTTTCAGGCATAATGAGTACTCCTTTTAATTAATAGAATAATCAAACATTTCATTCTTATCTTGACAGTAGTATAACCAATTGATAACCTACAAATAATATTTTTAAGTAGGAGGGGAAAAAAATGTGGGAAAATAAATTTGCAAAAGAGGGTTTAACTTTTGATGATGTCCTATTAATACCGGCAAAATCAGAGGTTTTACCGAAAGATGTTAATCTTCAGGTCAATCTAGCAGAAAATTTAAGGCTTAACCTTCCTATCATCAGTGCAGGAATGGATACCGTAACAGAAGCTGAAATGGCAATTGCGATGGCCCGTCAAGGTGGATTAGGTATCATTCATAAAAATATGTCGATTGAGGCTCAAGCTGAACTGGTTGATAAAGTAAAACGGTCAGAAAGTGGTGTCATTACGGATCCATTTTTCTTGACGCCCGATCATCAAGTGTTTGACGCAGAGCATTTAATGGGTAAATACCGGATCTCAGGTGTTCCTGTCGTTAATAATGAAGAGGAACAAAAGCTCGTTGGTATCATTACAAACCGTGACTTGCGATTTATTTCCGATTTCTCCTTGAAAATTTCCAGTGTAATGACTGTGGAGAATCTTGTGACGGCCCCGGTTGGAACAAACTTGGAACAAGCTGAAAAGATTCTTCAAAAGTATAAAATTGAAAAACTACCTCTTGTAAATGATCAAGGCGTATTAAAGGGCCTTATTACAATTAAAGATATTGAAAAAGTCATCGAGTTTCCCAATTCCGCTAAAGATAAGCAAGGTAGACTACTTGCAGGTGCAGCGGTGGGAGTAACCAAAGACACAATGAAACGTGTAGAAATGCTAGTGAAGTCTCAAGTAGATGCTATTGTACTAGATACGGCACATGGTCACTCTGCTGGGGTCCTTAACGTAGTAAAAGATATCCGTGAGGCTTATCCTAATTTAACAATCATCGCAGGAAACGTTGCAACTGCCGAAGGAACGAAAGCTTTAATCGAGGCAGGAGCCGATGTTGTTAAAGTGGGGATCGGACCAGGTTCAATTTGTACTACTCGGGTGGTTGCCGGTGTGGGTGTCCCACAAATCACCGCTGTTTACGATTGTGCTACAGAAGCAAGAAAGCATGGTAAAACGATTATTGCAGATGGAGGAATTAAATACTCGGGCGATATCGTCAAGGCACTTGCTGCAGGTGGTCATGCCGTTATGCTAGGTAGCATGTTAGCCGGAACAACTGAGAGCCCTGGAGAAACGGAAATTTTCCAAGGACGCCGTTTCAAAGTATATCGGGGAATGGGTTCCGTTGCTGCTATGGAAAAGGGTTCTAAAGATCGGTATTTCCAAGAAGATAATAAGAAATTCGTGCCAGAAGGAATTGAAGGCAGACTTCCTTATAAAGGGCCACTATCAGAAACCATCTATCAGTTAATTGGTGGAATCCGGTCCGGTATGGGTTATTGCGGAACTGGTTCATTAGAAGAGTTGAGAGATAATGCTCAGTTTGTTAAGATGACGGGTGCTGGATTAAGAGAAAGTCATCCACATGATGTACAAATTACCAAAGAAGCTCCCAATTATTCTATGTAATCAAATTAACATATGATTGTCATAAAAATTTATTGTAAAAATAGACAGGGTCTTCGATTACTCTGTCTATTTTTTTTATTTTTTCTGTGATAAACTAGACAAAGTGTCAAGGGGATTACATAGAATTCTTTGTATTCTATAGAGATAAGCTTAATAGTTGGAGGTATTGGAAATTGAAAAAAATCAGCAAGATTACTCTCGTTTTCACTTTTGTCTTTGTTCTTGTTATGTCACAATTTGCCTATCAACCACAGAAGGCTCAAGCTGAAACTGATTTAGGCTTAAAGGCAGAGGCTGCCATCATCATTGATGGAGTAACAGGGCAAATCGTCTACGAAAAAAATGCCGATAAAGTTTTAGGCATTGCTTCTATGTCAAAAATGATGACAGAGTATATCATCATGGAAGCGATTAAAAATGGGAAAATCACTTGGGATCAAAAGGTTAAAATAAATAAGTATGTTCACGATCTTTCAAAGGCACCGAACTTGTCGAATATTGGCTTAACTGAAGGAGAAGATTATACAGTTAAGGAACTATACCAAGCTATGGCTGTCTATTCAGGAAATGCTGCAACAGTAGCTCTTGCGCAGCTAATTTCTGGCAGTGAAAAGAATTTCGTGAAATTGATGAATGAAAAAGCTGGTAAATTAGGACTGAAGCATTATAAATTTGTTAACGCGAGTGGTTTAAATAACTCGGATCTTTTAGGGGAATACCCTACTGGTAAGGCTGATGAAGAGAATGTCATGACAGCTAAAGATACGGCACTTCTTGCTTATCGTCTAATTAACGACTATCCGGAAGTATTAGATTATGCCAGTATTTCTAAGCTGAAGTTCCGAGATGGAAAAGAGTATTCTAATTTCAACTGGATGTTACCTGGTCTAATTTTTGAATATGAGGGTGTAGATGGACTTAAAACAGGTTCTACAGACTACGCTGGTTACGCTCATACGGGCACAGTCATCCGAGATGGGCAGCGTTATATAACGGTAGTGATGAAATCCACTACTAAAAACGAACGTTTTGCCGATAGCACTAAGCTGATGAATTATGCATACAGTACATTTAAAAAAGAAAAAGTCCTTCCTGCTAATTACGAAGTAAAAGGTAGCAAGAGCCTGGCTGTCGTGAAAGGGAAGGAAGACAGCATTAAAGTTCAATCTAAGAAAGCGATTGAAATGCTAGTCGAAAACGGCGAAAAAGATCAATATAATACTAAAGTTGTAGTTGATAAAAGCAAGTTGAATAAAGATGGTAAGTTAACAGCCCCAATCAAAAAAGGGGAGAAGCTGGGTTATATCGCTGTAACTCCTAAGCAGGGTGAAGATTATGGATTTATTAACAGTGATACAGCGAAAGTCGATTTAGTGGCTGCTGAAACTGTTGATAAAGCTAACTGGTTCGTATTATCAATGCGCGCAATCGGTGGATTCTTCGGTGATGTATGGAGCAGTGTAGCCTCTACGGTTAAAGGCTGGTTTTAATTTTCGTGTATAAAATGGTTGCGTAATGTGTAAAATTATAGTACATTATGGAAAACAATTTGATTTCGAGAAAACCATGACAGGAAAAAGTAATAAGTGCTTCTTTCTTAAGAGAGCCGGTGGCTGGTGCAAATCGGTGTGAGAGTCTTATGAATCCCTCCTGGAGTAAAGTATGGAACGCCTTTACTAGGTTAGTAATTACTTTCGGCTAAAAGCCGTTATCGTGATAAGTGGAAGGTGTTTTTTCGTACACCTTTAACTAGGGTGGCAACGCGGGTTAACTCTCGTCCCTTCTTCGAGGGGACGGGAGTTTTTTGCGTTCTCGAGTAAAATCATCAGTAAATAAGGAGGAAATGTAATGTTGGACTTGAAATACGTAAGAAATAACTTTGAAGAGTTAAAGAATGTTTTGCAATTCAGGGGAGAAGATTTGACCGATTTGGGTAAATTCGAGGAACTGGACGTTAAACGCCGGTCTTTAATTGCCGATACAGAAAAGTTAAAAAGTAAACGTAATGAAGTATCTCAACAGGTAGCCGTTTTAAAGCGGGAGAAGAAAGATGCAGACCAACTGATTACGGAGATGCGTCAGGTTGGCGATCAAATAAAGGGGTATGACGAAGAACTACGTGAAGTAGAAGCGCAATTAGAGAAGTTGCTCCTTTCTATACCGAATATTCCACATGAAAGTGTTCCTGTAGGTGAAACGGAAGATGATAACGTGGAAATTCGCAAATGGGGTGAATTGCCGGAATTCACATTCGAACCTAAGCCCCATTGGGATGTGGCTGGTGATCTAGGAATACTGGACTTCGAAAGAGCTGCGAAAGTGACGGGTAGCCGTTTTGTCTTTTATAGAGGTCTTGGTGCCCGTTTGGAACGTGCATTGATTAGCTTTATGCTGGATTTACATGTCGAAGAACATGGATATGAGGAAATGCTTCCTCCTTATATGGTCAATCGTGCAAGTATGACAGGTACAGGACAGCTGCCTAAGTTCGAGGAAGACGCATTCAGAATTGAAAGCGAGGATTATTTCTTGATTCCTACTGCGGAAGTACCGGTTACCAACTTCCATCGTGATGAAATCTTGAGTTCGGATGATCTGCCAATCAGCTATGCGGCATATAGTGCATCTTTCCGTTCAGAAGCAGGTTCTGCAGGCCGGGATACACGCGGGTTAATTCGCCAGCATCAATTCAACAAAGTGGAATTAGTGAAATTCGTGAAGCCGGAAGATTCATACGCAGAATTAGAAAAACTTACAGGTCATGCCGAGAAAGTTCTTCAATTACTTGGATTGCCTTACCGAGTCCTGAGTATGTGTACGGGTGATCTTGGATTTACTGCCGCTAAAAAATATGACCTTGAAGTATGGATTCCAAGCTATGGAACCTACCGGGAAATCTCATCATGCAGTAACTTTGAGGCATTCCAGGCTAGACGGGCCAATATCCGTTTCCGTCGTGAGGCGAAAGGCAAACCGGAACACGTTCATACATTGAATGGATCAGGTCTTGCCATTGGACGGACAGTAGCCGCTCTTTTGGAAAACTATCAACAGGAAGACGGCACGGTCATCATCCCTGAAGTATTACGCCCATATATGCGTGGTGCGGAAGTCATCAAGCCAAAATAATGTTTAAAATCATAGTGTGGACCAGACCCCGAAAAGGGTAATCTGGTCCACTAATAATTATTTTAAAAAAGTGTTCTAAGAGTGCTTGACTTCTTTTGTGAATCGGTGTAATATAATAAATGTTGATACGGAGGTATACCCAAGTTCGGCTGAAGGGATCGGTCTTGAAAACCGACAGGGGAGTCAAATCCCGCGGGGGTTCGAATCCCTCTACCTCCTCCATAACTTATTAATAACCACAGCGCATAAATTGGATATCGTTGTCCCGTTACAGAAATGTAACGGGATTTTTGTTTTCTGATATAACAAAAAAACCATTGGCACCAATGCCAATGGTTTTTATTTATTTATTACGTAGTAAACGGGTTTGTTCCATGTATTCAGCAATCCGTTTTATAAGAGGTTCGATGCTAGCTTCATCATGCATAAGATCATATTCATTAATGTTTAAACGAAGGACCGGACAGGCATTGAATTGATTGATCCATTCCTCGTAACGATTGTGCATTTCCTGCCAATATTCAATCGGTGTATGCTGTTCCATCGGACGTCCACGTACTTGGATTCGATTAAGGATATCATCGATTGAACCCTCAAGATAGATAACCAAATCGGGGTGGGGGAAGTAAGGTGTCAGCACCATGGCGTTGAACAGGCTGGTATACGTTTCGTAGTCCACTTCATTCATAGTGCCTTTTTCATAGTGCATTTTCGCAAAAATCCCCGTATCTTCATAAATGGATCGGTCCTGAATGAAGCCACCGCCATACTCGAAAATCTTTTTCTGCTCTTTAAAACGTTCAGCGAGGAAATAGATTTGCAGGTGGAAACTCCAACGATCAAAATCATCATAGAATTTATCAAGATAAGGGTTGGCATCCACCTTTTCAAAGGATGTCCTGAATTGCAGGGCATCCGCCAAGGCATTCGTCATCGTCGATTTACCTACGCCAACCGTACCGGCTATTGTAATGACAGCATTGTTCGGGATATTATACTTTTTACGCAAGTTCATGTGGTACTACTCCTTTTTGCAGGGCATTCTCTATTTGGTTAATCATCATATTTAGATCGTTCTTGTTCCCGACGAAGTCTAAATCATCCCCATTAAATGTGAGGACGGGTATGTCTGGGTGCTGTTGTTCGAACGTTTCCATGAATATTTGATAATCTGAGGATAGCTGTTGTAGGTAACTAGGACTGATATTTTTTTCGAATTCACGCCCTCTTTTGCTAATTCGAGTTAAGAGTGTGTCTAAACTAGCATTCAAATAAATGACCATATTTGGCTTCGGCATGTCTCGAGTTAAAATATTAAATATTTCAATGTATTTATTGTACTGTTCGTCCTTTAACGTTCGTTCTGCAAAAATCAAATTCTTGAATATATGATAATCAGCCACCACGGCTTGTTCATTGGTGAGAAACTTGGTTTCAATATCTTCTAATTGCTTATAACGGTTACATAGAAAAAACATCTCTGTTTGAAAGCTCCACTCATCGATATTATCGTAAAATTTCCCGAGAAATGGATTTTCATCAACGATTTCTTTCAATAAAGAAATGTTGAAGTGATCAGAAATTACTTTTGCAAGTGATGTTTTTCCCACACCAATAGGTCCTTCGACAGTGATAAATGGGATGGTTTTCATCCATTCTGTCCTCCTTCAATGAGGTATCGGACTGAAACTTCCAGTTTGTTATGTTTTTCAGCCAAAAGATATTGTAACACAACTGGGAGGATTCTGTGGTATTTTGTTGGTTCCAAATTGTAGAGAATGACTGGTAAGCACGAAGGGAAATACTCAAAAATCCAATGAACTTTTCTTTGTAGAAGCTTTAAGGACGTGGTTCATCATGGTCAGTGCATAATAGTTATCATCCTTTGAGGCAGAAGCGATACAATCTTCAGGAACCCATAATTCATATTCTCTCATATAAGCATCGTTGGCTGTGAAAAGGACACAGATGTTACCGGCAATCCCTGTGAGGATCAAACGTTTTACATGAAGTTGATGGAGAAGTGTGTTCAGCGCCGTTCCATAAAAAGCGGAATGCTTCGGTTTGATTAAGAAGAACTCATCTTGCTCTGGTTTGATTCTTTCTATTAGATTAGCATTTCTTTCATTTTTGCAGGTCTCGATGATTTTATTGTAATCGGCCTGCCATAACTTATAGTGATCGTTAATATAAATGATTGGATAGCCATTTTCTTTCATATATCTTTTTAATTCTATTATCGGTTTCATGATAGCTTTAGTATGTTGAAGGAGCATATCCCCATTATCGAAATTAAAGTCATTGATCATATCGATAATCAGTAGGGCGATTGAAGGGGAATCAGGTCGGTTCATGTAGTATCCTCCTTAAGTATGCAAAATTACTTGCGACAGGTAGCTGCTTACGGTACTATTCATTAGAATAAGTAGTTGACCTTTATTTTGTCTTATATTTGTCTATTTACTCCTACTTAGTAAAAGGGGGTTTTTTTCATGAAAGATGATATATATTATATGAACGTAGCCTTGGGTGAAGCTGAGAAAGCGCGCCAACTGAATGAAGTACCAATCGGGGCCATAATAGTTATAGAAGACCGGATCGTTGCGAGAGGTCATAATTTGCGGGAAACGGACCAAAACGCGATAGCCCATGCGGAGCTGCTTGCCATCAATGAAGCGTGTGTGGAACTTGGTAGTTGGCGACTTGAAGAGGCGACGCTTTATGTCACACTGGAGCCATGTCCGATGTGTGCTGGCGCAATTCTGCAGTCAAGGGTGAAACGGGTCGTATTTGGTGCCCATGATCCAAAAGCAGGCTGTGCGGGAACCTTTATGGACTTACTTCAAGATCAGCGGTTCAATCATCAATGTGAGGTTACGAGCGGTGTGCTTGAAGAAGAGTGTGGCGGGATTTTAACAGCTTTCTTTAAACAACTGAGGAATCGAAAGAAAGCACTGAAGCAAAAGAAAAGGGAAGAAAGTCAGGTAACGGAAAATTAATGACGTGAGACTAAGTGTCAGTTTTTCACCTCCTAAAAAATGGATTATTGCCATTCCTTGCCCAACACTTGCGTTTTTTTTATAACCTTAGTATAATAAGATATGCGTCGTAGTGACGCTATGAATATTGGTCTCACATTTGCCGTGCTAGACGGGGAGGTAGCGGTGCCCTGTACTCGCAATCCGCTCTAGCGAGGTTGAATTCCTTCTCGAGGTTAGCATTCTGTAGGGTCTGCCTTAAGTAAGTGGTGTTGACGCCCGGGTCCTGCGCAATGGGTCTCCATGAACCATGTCAGGTCCGGAAGGAAGCAGCATTAAGTGGAAGTTCTCATGTGCCGCAGGGTTGCCTGGGCTGAGCTAACTGCTTAAGTAACGCTTATGGTTGCTAATCGACGGAAGGTGCACGGCAGTTATTTTACATAATCAAAAAACTCATTCGTAAAGGGTGGGTTTTTTTGCGCGTTAAGAAGGTAATTCGGTTCATCGGAGCATTTTTCTTTAATGGATTTTGAAATTAAGGAAACCAGTACGGTATAATAGAAATGATGGAGAAAATAAGGAGGGATTTCCGTGGGGTATCAGGCATTATACCGAGTGTGGCGGCCACAACAGTTCATTGATGTTGTTGGACAGGGGCATGTGACGAAAACGTTGCAGAATGCTCTTGTCGGGCAAAAAGTTTCCCATGCCTATTTATTCTCGGGACCGCGTGGGACAGGGAAAACGAGTGCGGCCAAAATACTTGCAAAAGCAGTTAACTGCGAACATGCGCCTACAAGTGAACCCTGTAACGAATGTGCTACTTGCCGCGGAATCACCGATGGCTCCATATCAGATGTTATTGAAATAGATGCAGCATCCAATAATGGCGTCGAAGAAATCCGTGACATTCGTGATAAGGTCAAATATGCACCGAATGCGGTTACATATAAAGTTTATATTATTGATGAGGTACACATGCTTTCGCAGGGGGCGTTTAATGCCTTATTAAAAACATTGGAAGAACCACCAAAGCACGTCATTTTCATATTGGCGACGACTGAACCTCATAAAATTCCATTAACGATCATTTCCCGCTGTCAGCGATTTGATTTTAAAAGAATACAACCACAGGACATTGTCGGACGGATGTCACAAATCATCGCCGAGAGTGGGATTTCCTGTGATGAGCAGGCTCTTCACATCATTGCCAGAGCAGCCGAGGGCGGGATGCGTGATGCGCTTAGTCTACTTGACCAGGCCATTTCATTCAGTTCCGAAACGGTATCGGTGGAAGATGCTTTAACGGTAACGGGCTCCGTGTCTCAATCGTTCTTAAGTAGATTGGCGAAAGCGATATACGATAAGGAAGTTGCCGTGGCTCTTGAAGTCCTTGATGAATTATTGGCTATGGGAAAAGACCCAGCCCGCTTCATTGAAGATATGATTTATTATTTCCGTGACATGCTTCTGTTCCAGGCTGCCCCATCTCTTGCAGAATCCTTTGAAAGGGTGTTGATTGACCCGCAATTCAAGGAGTTGGCAGAAGTGATCCCTTCTAAATCGATCTATTCGATTATTGAAAGTTTCAACCAAACGCAACAAGATATGAGGTGGACGAACCATCCCCGTATATTCCTGGAAGTTTCCCTGGTGAAGCTATGTAATGAGCAAAAGCCTAATGAAATGGATAACGGGAAGGTCCAACAATTGCTTCAAAAGATAGAAGCGTTGGAAAAACAAATGATGGATTTACAGAAAAATGGAATTGCTGCCGTTGTTTCTGAAAAACCGGCGGAACAGGCAAAACCCCAACGGTCGATGAAAAAGGCTTACAAGGCGCCGACGGGAAAGATAAACCAAGTATTGAAGCAAGCCACGAAACCTAATTTACAGGGTGTAAAGAGTAAATGGGGGGAAGTGCTTGAACAGTTAGGGCAGCAAAACCAAAAGTCACTCGCGGCTCTGTTGACGGAAGCGGAACCTGTTGCTGCGTCTACGGAAGCTTTTGTGGTAAAATTCAAATATGATATTCATTGCCAAATGGCGATGGAAAATAACCGTTTCATAGAAGTGATCGCCTCTATCATGCAGCAATTAACTGGTCATCGTATGGAGATAGCCGGAGTTCCGGAGAGTCAGTGGCAGAAGTTGCGGGAGGATTTTATTTCAACACAACAGTTTGAAGGCCCAGAAGAAACGGAATCAAAAGAAGAAGACCCTTTCATAGCCGAAGCAAGAAAGTTAGTCGGAGATGATTTGCTCGAAATTAAAGAATAATTGGAGGTAGGAAAAATGGGTATGCGTGGCGGTAATATGCAAAATATGATGAAACAAATGCAAAAGATGCAAAAGAAAATGGCAGAGGCACAAGAAGAGTTAGGTGAAAAGAAGATTGAAGGAACAGCTGGTGGCGGAATGGTAACGGTTATTGTAACCGGACATAAGGAAATCGTAGATGTCATTATCAAACCGGAAGTCGTTGACCCGGATGATATCGATATGCTGCAAGATCTAGTGTTGGCTGCTACCAATGATGCTTTGAAAAAGGCAGAAGAACTAACAAGCCAAACGATGGGACAATTCACCAAGGGAATGAACCTTCCAGGCATGTTTTAAGCAAGTTTAAAAGAAACTTCCTTTCAAGGGGGTTTCTTTTGAAATTTTAGGAGGAATTTGATGCATTATCCAGAACCGATTTCCAAGCTTATTGATAGCTTTATGAAATTGCCGGGGATAGGGCCGAAAACTGCGGCTCGATTAGCCTTTCATGTACTGAGCATGAAAGAAGATACTGTTTTGGATTTTGCGAAAGCGTTGGTGAATGCAAAGCGAAATCTCATGTACTGCACAGTATGCGGGCACATAACGGATCAGGATCCTTGCTATATTTGCGAGGATCAAAGAAGAGATAGGGACTTGATATGTGTCGTGCAGGACCCTAAGGATGTCATAGCCATGGAAAAGATGAGGGAATTCAATGGCCTGTATCATGTATTGCATGGCAGTATTTCGCCAATGGACGGTATTGGTCCGGAAGATATAAATATTCCTGATTTATTGAAGCGACTTCAAGATGAAACGGTACAGGAGGTCATATTGGCCACGAATCCTAATATCGAAGGAGAAGCGACGGCCATGTACATTTCCCGGTTGCTTAAACCATCGGGAATTAAAGTGACGCGGATTGCTCACGGACTTCCGGTTGGAGGGGACTTGGAGTATGCAGATGAAGTGACTCTATCAAAAGCAATAGAAGGAAGAAGAGAAATATAAGATAGCTTGGAGGACTCCGCGTGTTCTTTCGTAAAAAAAAACAGCTTCGGAACGAATATAATGAGGCGTTGATAGGGGAACTTGAACAGTTGAAAAGGAATTGGCATAACCAAAAATCCTTACTTGAAAAAAGTGTAGACCCATCTGTAGAAGTAATCGCACAAACGAGGTTAGCGGAAGTGAAGTATTTCTACTTATTTAGAGAAGTGAAAAGAAGAAATGTACGCATACAAAGATGATAGACCGTGGTTATAAGGGGTTTCCTTTATAACCATTTTTTTGGGCCGGTTCTTTATCTATATCATCCAACATATAAGTGTAATACAAGCTTGTGGGGAGGTATGAGATTGGAACCAATTGTTTTTGTGGCTGTAATTGGCGGTTTGATTCTTGTTCTTTTAATTATAGGAGCACCATTGAAACCCATTCGATTTATAGGACAAGGCATTATAAAAGTCATCATTGGGGCAGCTTTTTTATTCTTCCTTAATATGCTGGGTAATCAAGCGGGTATTCATGTCCCGATCAATTTAGTGACCTCTGCGGTTGCTGGACTGCTTGGGATACCGGGAGTTGCTGCTCTAGCGGCTATCGGATATTGGATAGTATAGAAGTGAAAGCGGAAGGTGTTGAAAGAAGCTTCAAGGAAAACTCCTTGAAGCTTCTATTGATTTAACGAAAGTGGAGGCAAGCCATGTATTTTTTATAAAATAGTAAAATATCTATTGACGGAAATAAAACAACCTGATAATATATTAGGAGTCGCAACAATGACAAACAAATTAATAAACATTCAATCAACAAAACAACATAAATAAATGTTGACAAGAGCTTGGATGCGTGGTAAGATAATAAAGTCGCTTACGAGGTAAGTGATTGAATAATTGCTCTTTGAAAACTGAACAAAACAAAGCGCCAACGTAAATTTTGAGTGAGCACACACTATAAAAAAGCAAAATGAGCAAGTCAAACATTTC
>NZ_JBNNSR010000021.1:0-13886 GCF_050277925.1 Peribacillus sp. NPDC097264 | reverse complement strand
CTCTTATCTTTTAAGCGAAAATCGCGCTGATTTCAGCAATATCATCGATGGTTAATTCAACGTCCAATGCTTTTAAATTACGCGAGACTTGCTCAGGCTTTTTGGACCCGGGTATCAAGACATCTATGGAATGACGTGTTAAATACCAGGCAAGGGCGACGTCCGCAACCTCTGCGTTTTTTCGGTTGGCGATTTCACGAAGCTCCTCGACTTTTTGCAAGTTGCTTGCATAGGCTTGTCCTTGGAAAAGGGGATCTTTAGCCCGCAGGTCGTCAAACTTGGATTCTTCATTATATTTGCCACCAAGCAGGCCGGATGCAAGTGGAAAATAAGGGACAAAGGAAATTTGATTTTCAGCTGTATATGGAAGCAAGTCTTGCTCGGCTCCCCGCTTAAACAGGTTATATTCGGATTGTAAGACGTCGACATAGCCGTCTTTATTGGCTTCTTTTAATTGCTCGAACGAAAAATTCGAGACGCCAATCGCCTTGATTTTTCCGGCATCTTTCAATTCTTTTAAAGCCCCGACAGCCTCATCCTTTGGTGTAGCTTCATCAGGGAAATGAATGTAAAATAAATCAATATAATCAGTCTGGAGCCGCTTTAAACTGGATTCTACAGACTCTCTAAGGAAAGCGGGAGAGTTGTCAATGACCATTTTACCATCCACGAATTTATGGGCACCTTTCGTAGCGAGTACCACTTCCTCGCGTTTGCCGGTATCCTTCAACACTTCGCCAATCAGTTCCTCCGAGCGTCCGGGCCCGTAAATGTAGGCTGTATCCCAAAAGTTGATGCCTTCTTCAAGAGCCGTCCGCAGGACATCTCTTCCGGTATCTTCATTCAGGTTAGGGAATAGGTTATGTCCACCAATTGCATTCGTACCAAGACCAATCTGATTCACATACAAATTCGTTTTACCAATACGTGTTTGCTTTGACATTTATTGATCATCTCCTCTATCCTTATCATAACAAAAATAGGGTGGAAATTTCCAAAAAATAAGCAATAGAAGGCGAGGAAAATGCAGATGAATCAACGGACTCATCTGCTCCACTTATTTGGTTACCATGTCTTCGGTGGGTGATGCTTTCCCTGCTTGGCTTAGTATAATGCCAATGACCGTGCCAACCAAGGCTGGTAGGACCCATTCCATTCCATGTTCAGAAAACGGAAGGGCTTCGGTGAATGTTTCCACGAGTCCTAATGGTACATCAAAAGCGCTCAGTCCATCGATCAGGGCAAAGATACCGGTGAAAATCATAGCGCTCCGGTATACTTTTTTTGGATTTTTAAAGTGACGGCTGAAGAACGTCAAAGCGACCAGGACAATTGTTAAAGGGTAGGCCATCACTAGGAAAGGTACGGATACTTTTAAGATTTGATTCAATCCTAGATTGGATAGAGTGAACCCGATTAGCGTAATGAGCAGGACGACCGTTTTGTAGCTGGCCTTAGGAATGAGATTGGAAAAATAATGTCCACAGGCTGTTGTTAATCCTACTACGGATGCGATACAGGCCAATAGGAAGATGATCCCCAAAAGGGTTTTCCCGCCTGTCCCAAGTAATAGGGTAGAAGCGGCGGTCAGGATATCGGTTCCATTTTCATAAGAACCGTTCGCAGCCATGCGTGCTCCCATGAAACCTAAGGATGTATACACAAGAGATAGGAAGATTGCTGTGACCATTCCAGCCTTTATGGTGTACTTAGTCAGCTGCTTACGGTCCGATACCCCTCTCTTTTGGATGGAGGTCAGGATGACAATCCCGAAGGCTAGGGCGGCTAAAGCATCCATCGTGTTATAACCTTCAATGAACCCTTTTGAAAAAGCACCTGTTACGTACGCCTCTGTTGGTGCCTGGAAGGGTGCATCCAGTTTTATAAAGCCAACGATACAAAGGATGACAATAGACCCTAATAGAGTGGGCGTGCTCCAACGGCTCATGATGGTCTCCATTTTTTCAGGATTCATCGATATGGCATAAACAATCAAGAAGAATGCAATCGTGAATAGGAATAAAAAGAGCGATTGGCCTATCGTGTCGCCAAGATAGGGTTTCAATCCCATTTCATAGGCGACGTTAGCATTTCTGGGTATGGCAAGGAAAGGTCCGATGCTTAAATAGATGACGATCATGAAAATCTTGCTGAAAGTTGGGTGCACACGCGACCCAATCGTTTCTGCCCCGCCTTTGACGAGGGAAACGGCGACCAGAACTAGAATCGGGAGTCCGACGCCTGTGACGATAAATCCTGCGATGGCCGGCCAGAAGGAAGTCCCTGATGAGGCTCCCAAAAATGGAGGAAAAATCAGGTTGCCCGCCCCGAAGAACATGGAGAAAAGCATAAGCCCGATAAATAATACGTCTGTTTTTTTCATGATGATGTCTCCTTTTTACGATCTAGTGAAAAACTCGCCGGATGGACTACGGGATCATGTGAAAGTATTACTAAGAAAATAAAAAAACGCCCCTACTTAGAGGGACGAGTTGTGTGCTCGCTTTACCACCCATATCCGCGTTTTTTTAAAAGCCACGGCAATCAGTCAACGTACGGTCCATACGGAGCTATTATAATCTAAAAATAATTTAGCAAATTCAGTATACTAAGTCAATAGGATGAATTCTTCTTTAGGACAGGATATTAGTCCTAGAGAATCTGCTATGGTTTAAAACGGTTTATGATCAATCGAAAGAATCGTAAAAACTCCCTATTATCTTTCTACCTTCATCTATATTATAATAGAAGTAGAACACTAAAGGAGACAATATGATGTCTGAAAATAAAAAGTTGAGCCTGGCGGATGCTGTCAAGCAGAAATTGGCGCAAAAGCAAGCTGAAACAAGTAAAGATAAACTAGAAACCGGTGTTGTGAAAAAAACAAAACCGCTTAAAAGCCAATTAACTAAAAAGCCCAATAATCAACGTAAGCGCACAGGGGTATAATCCCAATTTGTCAAAGGACAATTACTGTTCAATGCTTATCAGAGAGCAGTATCCTTCATGATCAAAGGTGCTGCTTTTTTTATATTATTTTATTTTTTACCATTTTAAGGTAGTGTGTGAACGGGGATTCTGGTAATTTAATGGTATAGGAAATATCCCTCGCATTGCTTCATATCCTGGTGAAATCCATAAAAGCATATTTTAAGGGAGAGAGTCGATTTGTTAAAAACATTACAAGCCTGGCGGTTTCTGTTTTAAACTTGTAAGAGTTATGACATGTTGTTACCATATTGTTTTGTTAAAATAATAAGTTGGAGCTTTGACAGATCATTTTCTTATCTAAAGGAACCTATTGATTTGATCCTTTACTTGAAAATATGAAATATATCGGGGGAATTACGATGGAAGAACAGCTGATTGGCAAAAAGTTCTATGAAACGATGATTGATGACATAAATAAGCATCCGATTCAAGCCTTGGGAGAAATGTTTCTCGTGGAACAAAAAAAGGAAAGATCGGATTTAACCACAATCAGGTTTGCCCAGGGGGAAGTGTACTTCCTGCATCATGACTTTGAGGCGGCCATATTTAAATGGGAGAATATAGAGGGCAATCTTGCTGAATGGGCTAAGAAGAATATTGCTGATGCCTACTTTGAGCTAGAGATGTATTCGACGGCAGAAGATATTTATAAAGCCATTAATACGAGCGAACCTGTATTAAAGACGGAAGTCCTTCTGCAACTGTTTTCACTATACATAGTAGAAACAAGAAATGATCTGGCATCCAAAGTGGTGAAGGAAGCAGTCGATTTCCAACCGGATTATCCAAATGTCACGGAAATTGCGCGTTCCTTCTTTGATGCGCAAAAGGATTGGAATAGCGCGATAGTTTTAGCGGCCAACGAAAGTATCCGTACGGAGTCAATGGCTTGGTTCGATGTTTTGAAAACATACATCCAGCAGGGCGTTGCACAATCGACGGCTCCGGATTATTTCGCGAACGTGCTTAGATCCTTATATAATCTTGACCAAGATCGTTTTGAGAAAATGACGGTAGCCCTTTGGAAGAACTATAAATATACGGATTCTTACTTTGAATGGCTTAAGGTCATCAATAAATTGATCGATGAAATCGAATTGAACAACGGGGATGTTTGGTATGAGCTTTCCGTCTATTATCGCGATGCCTATGCAGGATTACTAGAAGGTACGCATTTAGTCAAAGAGTTAAGTCCTGTCGTACCAAGACTGTTGGAAAATTGGTTAAAAATCGCTGAAGGGGAGATTTCGTTATTTGCAGCGGCATCTGTCCTTTCCTGGAATGAGATTTTCCCAGATACAGTGAGCGCACTTGTTGTTCAAGATGCAGAAAGTCTGTTAGCGAAATCCCCTAGATTGGGAGGCGGTCTCGAAGCAGGCGAAAAACTGATTCACTCCATCATTCAATGGGCAGAGAGCAATGATCTATCAGTCGGCAATAAGCTGAAATGGATGGTTGAGGGAATTAAGGATATGAGCAATTTCAATCTGCTTCTTGTTGGAAGTGCAGGAAATGGCAAGACATCCTTCATTCAATCGATAGCGGGTGAAAGCATTGCAGCGGAAGACCATTCATCTCTTGTGAGCGTTAAAGATGGCGATGACCTGGAAATCTATGAAATTACCGATACAGATCGTAAAATGGTCGAAGAGTTAACGGAGTTGGATGAAACGCGTCGTCAACGCGGAACGATTGTCGATGTGACACTCATCAGTGATTATTTGAGAAATAATCGCCTGCGTCTACTGGATACTCCAGGATTTAATGGAGAGAAAAGCGTAGACCCTGACTTCCAAAATTACTTACTGGAGAGCGATGGAGTGATGTTCGTTCTGGATGCACGGGCACCTTTCACGGGCAGTGAACGTGATTTGCTATTGGAAATGCAACAAATGGCCCCTAAACTTCCTATTCATTTCTTGCTGAATAAAATGGATACCATCTATAGTGATCAAGTGGCAGTCAGGATGGAAGATGAAACATGGGATAAGGTGAATGCTTATTTCCCGAACGCGAAGGTATTTGCTTTCTCCAAGCTTTATGACAGCAAACAGCAACTGCAGGATCTAGCTGTCTTCCTTCACGCAAACTATCAAGATAGCAATTGGAAGGAAATGAGGGCGGAGAAGCTCCTTGCCTTCACGCGTAAAACTTTATCCTATCTATTAGAAAAACGGGCAGCGAATGAACGGAAATGCGAGCATTCGATTTCTTGGAATGAACAGATGGAAGTGAAGTTGAATGGCGCTACGAATCAGTTGACTGATTTGGAAAAAGAAAAAACCGAAAACATTACAAGATCTTATCGCTTATTAAAAGAAGAAGTGAAAAAACAGCTTTCCACACGAATTCCTGAATTACTGCGTGATTGCTCTAAAACATTATCTGAGAATAGTGACTTTAGCCAAGTGCATATACAGTTGAATCAGGAAATGAACGATCGGATCCAGGCATTTATATCCGATAAAATCATGCCGCAGTATTTCCGCTCGCTTCAAGACTGGATTGCTACATCTGAGTTAGAATTCACGCAAAGCCAACAGTTCATGGATGAGATGAGCGCAGGCTTCAATGAGCTATACAAAGAAGAACGTATTGTACTGGCCGGGGACTTCCGGGTCTTGGATGACTGGCGCCGTGATGCGGACCGGATGACAAGCAGCATCCGGATAGAAAATGTAAACATATTACTAAGAAGGACCCCATCTCAGTTGATTCTTAAGGGAGCCGGGAAGCTATTTGGTGCGATTCCGCAAAATAAAGCGAATATGTACAATCGATATAAGAAGTTCTTGGAAAATGAAGACTTCCAGGATGTTGCCGATATGATCAGTGACAGATTCCTTACTCAGTTTGGATTGTTCGAAAAATCCTTGGAACGTGACATATCCCTGTTCTACCGCAGTCCATTTGCCATCCTTGAAAAAAATATCGAACAGACGAAAGCCGAAATCAAAGAACAGCAGGCTACATTGGAACATATGAGACAAAATCCTGAAGTCTACCGTGATCCGATTACCCTGTTCGAAGTGAAACTGCGCCAATTCGAACGCCTTGAAAAAATCGAGAAAAGACGCCTGGCGAAACTGCAAGGAAAATAAAACATTTAAAATATTCTAAAAACTATTGACTTAATGACTATATCCCTATAAAGTGGTACTTACCATAACGAAACGTAACACATTATATTCTCTTATCAAGAGTGGCGGAGGGACTGGCCCTACGATGCCCAGCAACCGTTCCAATTAGGAATTGGTGCTAAATCCTGCAAAACAGAAATGTTTTGACAGATAAGAGAGGGATAAGTCTGCAAACCAGCTGATTAAACCTCTCTATTTTAGAGAGGTTTTTATTTTGTGTTTATGCCGAGCTAACAGATAAGAATAATGTAAAAAATAGGGGGAATTAAAATGGGAAAATCAATTTTAAAAGGAGCTTTCGTTTCCGTCATCGCTTCGGCGTTGCTTTTGACGGGGTGTTCTTCGGGACAAAGTACAGGGGAAGCGAAAAAAGAGGAAAAGGTATCTTTTGAAAATGTTCCAGAACGATTTGCGAAAGGCGAGGGAGCTAAAATTAAAGTCATTCGTAAAATTGGCGGAGATGATCACACGGCCCAATACTTAGCAGGGGCGCAAGAAGAAGGAGAAGCACTTGGCTTCCAAGTAGATACTTTTACGGCCAATGGCGATACGGCTAAATTCCATGACGCCATCGCTCAGGCTCTGGAGGAAGACTATGATGGCTATATCATTTCCCATGGTGATGATGCAGCGACAGTGAATGACGTACAAAAGTTGGTTGATGCAGGGAAAAGCGTAGTCACATTCGATTCCATCGGCGATTTAACGAAAATTGATGGGGTAACAGTAACCTCACAAGATGACGAAGCATTGGCAACTCTTGCTTTTGACAAATTGATTGAAGAGCAAAAAGGCGAAGCGAACATTGCATACCTTTGGGTAGATGGTTTCCCTCCTATGGTGAGAAGAAATGCCGTGTATCAAGAAAAGCTGAAAGAAAATCCTGGCATTCATGAAATTGAAAGATTCGGAGTGGCATCTTCAGATACTTCTGTCCAGACGCAAAACGCGGTATCGGCGATGTTGAACAAGTATCCAAAAGGTAAAATAGACGCAATTTTCGCAACCTGGGATGCATTCGCTATCGGAGCAGCTCGTGCGATAAAAGAAGCGGGGCGCGATGAAGTGAAAATCTATGGTATTGACGTGTCCAATGCCGACCTTCAGGAGATTCAAACAAAAGGAAGCTCATGGTCGTATACCGCAGCGGTTGATCCGAAGTTGATTGGTGCAGTGAATATGAGACTGCTAGCGAAAAAACTAGCGGGGGAAGAAACGCCGCAAACCTATGATTTAGAAGCATCATTGATATCTCAAAAACAGCTTCAATCATCGAAGGACGCTGTCAATATGACCAATCTATCCGGCATTGTTCAAGGCTGGGGAGTATCAACGGAATTTGAAGAAGACTGGATGAAAGTATTGAAAGAACATTATAAGAAGTAACGATCAGAATCAGTAGACACTCTCTTTCAAGTTGAAGAGAGTGTCTGTTTAATGGGAGGGATTGGACATGGGCATTCAACTAGAAATGAAACAAATATCGATTGAGTTTCCAGGTGTAAAAGCGCTTAGTGAAGTTGATTTTTCAGTACAGTCGGGAACAGCACATGCATTGGTCGGCGCAAATGGAGCAGGGAAATCGACGCTAATGAAAGTCTTATCAGGAGCTCATGTCCATTATACCGGCGACATTTTTCTAAATGGCCAGGTACAGGATATCCGGTCGCCAAAGTCGGCACAGGAAGCTGGCATTCAAATTGTGTATCAGGAAGTGGATACGGCCCTCATTCCTTATTTAACGGTTGCGGAGAACGTGATGCTGAATGAATCCGTACAGAACATGGGGAGAAAACAAATCATCAAGTGGAAGGAATTACATAGAAAAGCGACGGAAATCTTGGAAGATATGAACATCCATGTGTCTTCGAAAAAACTGGTAAGGGACCTTACGTTGGCCGAAAAGCAGATGGTCTTGATAGCTAGGGCCGTTTCAACCGCATGTAAATTCTTGATTCTCGATGAGCCGACTGCTCCGTTAAGCCATACGGAAACAACGGAACTATTCCGGATTGTGAATGAGCTGAAGCAACGTGGTGTAGGCATTATTTTCATTTCTCATCGTCTACCCGAGATATTTGAAGTGTGTGAGGACATTACAATCATGAGAAATGGGAAGAGTGTGAGGCGCAGTAGAATTACGGATATCACACAAAACGAAGTGATTGAGCAGATGCTTGGAAAGTCAATGGAAGAACAGTTTCCCGTCGTGAATGCCGAGATTGGTGCGGTGATGTTTGAAGTGAACCGACTGTCGGATGCCGATAAAGTCAAAGATGTCAGTCTTCATGTGAGGGCCGGTGAGATAGTCGGTTTAGCGGGCCTTGTCGGGGCAGGGAAAACGGAGCTTTGTAAAACGCTTTTCGGTCATACGGCCATTATAACGGGGGAAGTTGTGCTGAATGGAAGGAAGCTTATTCTGAAAACGCCCCATCATGCTGTGAAGAGCGGCTTGGCACTAGTCCCCGAAGAACGGAGGAAAGAAGGCGTTCTCGTACAGGAGTCTGTTACTACGAACCTGACTGCTGCAAGTGTCGGGAAATTCAGTAAGGCATTCAGCTTCGTCGATCGCCAGGCAGAAAAGATAAAGGCGAAAGACCTGATAGCCACTCTTGGGATCAAAACGCCTTCAGAGGAAGCGAAGGTCGAAAACCTATCAGGGGGCAATCAGCAAAAGATCGCCATCGGAAAGTGGTTATTGGCTGATGCGGATGTATACATATTCGATGAGCCGACAAAAGGCGTCGACGTCGGGGCCAAGAAGGATATTTTTGAACTGATCGCAAAGTTAGCCCAAAAGGGGAAAGCGATTATTTATGCATCATCCGAATTGGCCGAAATCATAGGAATCACAAACAGGACCTATGTTTTATATGACGGAAGGATGGTCAAGGAGCTAGAGACAAGCAAGACAAATGAAGAAGAACTACTATTCTACTCAACAGGGGGCAAATAGGATGAGTACACCAATTCCGGTTCTTACAGAGAAACCAACAACGCCAGCCAGGAAAAAAGTTGATCTGTTCGAATTCTTTTATAAATATGGAACGATTCTGACGATCATCATCTTGATTGCCGTTTTTGCTATTGCGAATCCATCGTTCATTCAAACGAATAATCTTATTAACATTTTACGTTCCATCTCCATCGTGACGATCATCGCCATCGGGATCACGATTTCCTTGACGGTTGACGGCTTCGATTTGTCAGTTGGCTCCGTTGCCTCATTAGCCAATGCCATCGTCATCTCGATGTTTGTCTGGTTTTCCCAGGATACGTTGATTGCGATAATAGCGGCCATTGGTGCTTCGCTTGTGGTGGGCGCATTGAATTCATTCATGATTGTAAAGTTAAGGATCCCGGACATGCTGATGACATTGGCGACCATGTTCATCATTCAAGGGCTTGCCCTTACTTATACAAAAGGGGCCACGGTTTCACAAAACATGGTGATGCCTGATGGAACATTCGCTACAGGTTTAATCAGCCCATTTTTCGCCAAAATCGGACAAGTGCCTTGGATTATCCTGATCATGGGCGTCATTGTCGTTGCGACTCATATCTTTTTGACCTACACGAAGCATGGCCGTTATATGTACATCATTGGCGGAAATAAGGAGGCGGCTAGACTTTCGGGAATCTCGGTCAATAAATATAAAGTAGTGGCCTATCTTCTGTCGGCGCTGTTCGCTGCTATCGGCGGGATCGTCCTTGCTTCCCGCGTCATGACATCGGAAATCAATTCAGGTTCTCCCTATTTAATGGATGCGGTGGCGGCGGCCTTCATTGGTTCTTCTGTTCTAGGAGCAGGTAAACCGAATGCTTTCGGAACGTTCATCGGGGCCGTTTTGATTGGAATTCTGCAAAATGGGCTAATCATGATGTCGGTCCCATATTATGCAATGGACATCGTGAAAGGCGCAGTTCTCGCCCTTGCCTTGGCTGTGACCTATTATAAACAAAAACACTGAAACATTAAGGACCAGCAGTCGCCATGATTGCTGGTCTTTTGTTTCAGTGTGGCGAATTTTTCATTTGGGCTTGGATAACTTCATTTCATACTGCATATAAATCGTACCGGCCTGTTCTTGTGTAATCTCGAATTTGTTACTCGCCTTTTCCGTGATGGCGTCTTGAATATTCTGTCCTCCAGTGTTGTATAGTGACTTCATGTAAAGATAAATTTCTTTTTCTTTATCTGAACCGATTGCATCGTTTTCCCCGGGTGCCTGTGAATATCCTTCCGCCACTTGGCTGACCCCTTGCTCGAGGCCGCTTTCTTCAGAGGACTCTTCCGTTGTTGGGCTTGCTTCACTTTCCTCCACGGTTTTTTTACTGGATGGATTTTGCATGCATCCATACAGTAGACAAAGAGAGCAAGCCAATAGGACAAACTTCATCGCTCTTATCATCCCTACCTCCTTATATGAAAAAAGAAACAGAATCTTCATATATAAGATCCTGTTCTAATGGGGTGCTTATTTAAACTTCTGGATTTCACTGTCTCCCTCGAATTTGTTATCCTCCAATATGCCAATCTCCTCAATGTGATTCCGGGCGGCCTCGTCACCTAATCTGTATATGATCCGGTATAGTTTTTTCATGGCCGCATCATATTTATCATTGGCCCGGTCATGATGGTAGAGAAGATAAGGTACGTGAGAACGGGCAAAAGCTTCAAGATCATCTTTCAGATGATCGTCCAAACATTGCTTTAACTCGGCTAATTCGTCATCATTCGCTTGTATGGTGAAGCTTGGGTTTTCATCTAGTTTCTGTGCCAGAATATCCCCACTCACTAAATCCACATGATACGTCTGCTTTTCTTGACTCATTTATACCACCCCTTCAAGTGTTTAATTATGATGTACCACTATTTGTAAAAAAGTAACCCTAAAAATGAATATCCTATAAAAAAGTCGCTTTCATACATAGATGTCAGATATTTCTTATGAAATAGGGTAAGATAGATTTAGAGATTGATAGGACAACTTAGGACATTGAACAAGGATGGGGAGTGCTACTATGAAGAAATTATCCGTATGTATTTTATTGATGGTATTTATCGTTTCAGGTTGTGCAACGAGGATGTATGACTCAAACATGGAATTGGGGAAAAGCCAACTAAAGGAAGAGAATTATTTAGAAGCACATGAAGCATTTGAGTTGGCTTATGAAGATGATCCCACTGCGGAAGCGAAAGAGCTGATGGAGCTATCAGGCCTACTTTACGATGGAATGAAAAAATACGAAGAACAGGATGTAGAAGGAGCACAGGTCTTTTTCGAAGAGGCAGCCGCATATAAGGCAAAGTTTGAAGAAGGCAAGTTGATGGTTCAAAAGGCTACGGAAATGTTGGTGAAAACGGAAGAAGCCGACGTAGAACCAGTTGAAGAGGAGACGGATTTAGAGGAAACGACGGATGAACAATCGGGGGAGGAATCAGAAGCTATCCCCGAGTCGGAAGTTGAAGATAAACCGGCAGTAGAAACAGAAACGCCGAAGGAAGCACAAGAAGAGGAAAAAGCCGCTAAGGAAGAACCAGCCGAAGAAGGACCGGTTGAAGAGGAGAAGGACCAGGACCAAGCCTTTACAAAAGCGAAAGCGGAGCAGCTGGTGAAGGATTATGTGGATGCCGAAAACAATCCACATCTACAAATCCAATATGATCACGATGATGAAAAGGGAGACTATATTTTTCAAGTCTTTGAAGTCGTCAATGATAGTAACGAAGGTGGACATACTGCCACGTATGGCTGGTATGGCGTGAATAAGCAGAAAAAAGAAGTGTATGAAGTGATGTAAGGAGGGGCGCCTTTAATAGAGGCGTCTTTTTTTTGGTTGTAAGCAGTTTATCGGTCAAAACCGTATTTATATCGGTCAATTTGGATGTTTTATCGGTCAAAACCAGACCTTTATCGGTCCAAGCCGCAAATATATCGGTCCATCTAAGAAATTTATATTTTTTCAAGGTTTCTTAAGAATTTTTTAATAATTCCTGTTTATGATGGAGGCAGGTGAAAGTCATAAATAGGAGGGAAGAAGATGGAGAACTATAATGATGAAGGACAAGTCAGGGTGAAAGATAAACCGAAAAAAGTAAAGTCACATGTGTTTACTGGCCTTGTTTCAGGAGTGGTCGCTTCTTTAGTAACCTCTTCTGTATTTGTATTCGGGGGTGAGTTTGGGGATACCGAGAAAGAAGCTGTGAATGAAACCTCTCAAACCGCAGCCGTAGAGCAAACGGTCACTCCACAAAAATTGTCGACGAGTACAGATTCCAATCAGAGGGCTGATATGGTTGAAACAGCTTCAAAATCGATTGTAGGTGTCGTCAACTTTCAAGAAACACAAAGTCGTTATCCCCTCCAGCAACAAAGTACGGAAAATGAAACGGTGGAAAGTGGCACGGGATCAGGGGTCATTTATAAAAAAGACAATGGCAAAGCCTATATCATCACGAATAACCATGTAATCGAAGGAGCTAAGGAAGTGGAAATATCGTTATATGACGGGAAAAAGGCAACAGCAGAGGTGGTCGGTGCTGATGCCTTAACGGACTTAGCGGTGTTGACGATTGATGATTCAATTGCTCCGGAAGCCGTCAGTATTGGTGATTCTGATAGCATTCGACCAGGTGAGGAGGTATTGGCCATCGGGAATCCGCTCGGACTTGATTTTTCGCGCTCAGTAACACAAGGAATCATTAGTGCAACGGGAAGGGCGATTTCGGTTGATACTTCGGACGGCGAATGGGAGCTGGATGTGTTACAAACGGATGCGGCCATCAACCCTGGAAATAGCGGGGGTGCCTTAATCAATACGGCTGGTGAAGTGATTGGCATCAATAGCTTGAAAATATCGGAAAGTGGAGTGGAGGGCTTAGGCTTTGCGATTCCAAGTAACGAGGTCATTCCGATAGTAAAAGAGCTAATCGAAAAGGGAAAAATTACGCGACCCTATTTAGGTGTCAGTCTTACCAATACAGAGGAACTCCCGCAATATTATCTACAGAAAATGCCTGAGCCTGCAAAAGCCGGGGTAATGGTCAATAGTGTAGAACCAGGTTCGGCGGCTGCGGATGCAGGTCTCCAGCAACAGGATATCATCGTGGCGATTGATGGCGCCAAGATTGGCACGGCTGCTGAATTGAGAAAACAACTGTACAAAGATAAGAAAATAGGTGACAAGGTAACATTCAAGATCTATCGAGGGGCAAAAGAAAAGACGTTGACGATAACCTTGAAAGGTTCTTAATAGGAAAAGACTTCGGATTGAAAACTGTCCGAAGTCTTTTCTTTTAGAGTAGAATTTTTAGTATAGCTAATAATATAACCATGAGGGAACATATCTATATTCCCTTCCAATAAAGAGAAATGATTTGTCAAGGAAAACAACGTGTTTATAATGTAAAATAGTAGAAATGTTGACAAAAATGTGAAAATTGTTAAAATAGAAAGAAAAGGAGCTGACAGGATGGAAGCTAATCAGAAGATCATGGATGCATTGAAATGGGTATCAGGCACAGGATGTACAATCGGAATTATATTGTTTTTAATCAGTTTTTCTGTAAGCGGTTACAACGGAGGGTATGTGCTATCAACAATAGGGATAACCATAGCGTTAAGTGCAGCGAGTATTTTCTTGGTTGGTATATTATTTGTCTTGGCAGAAGAAATGACGGCGAACACCAAGAAAGGGGAAAGAATTATACCGGAAACAACGAAGCTTATAAAATTCAATTCCAAAACAAAA
>NZ_JBNNSR010000020.1:0-16692 GCF_050277925.1 Peribacillus sp. NPDC097264 | reverse complement strand
CAATGAATAATTATAAAAATAGAAAAACAGGTGGAGAAAAACAACTCGTTTTTCTCCACCTGTTTTATTTTAGGGACTTATTAGACAGCCCCTTTCTTGTTATTTAATTCTTTCCCCATTTCGTTGGGACTAGGTAAGCTAAAGTGGCCGCTACTGTTGCAATCAATAAAGTCGGGATTTGTGACTGATCACCAAAAGTCACTTCCTGGGTTAATGGGAGGCTCAGTTCCCGTACGTTAGTGGGATTGGGAGTATATGTAGCGGTTAATAATAGACCTGCTGAAATGTGTAGCAAGGTAAAGAGTAACAAGAAGCTCAATATGAATATCGCATACTTTTTCATGGTACACCTCCTATTTTATTTACGGCTACCCTGTTAGAAAGGTTTCAAAAATTCCCATATACAAGTGCTAAGGGATTAAGCTTTTCTATGAGCCTATCAGTTTTTTTACCTAAAAATTACTTTTATGGTTGATAATTGTATGTATTTAACATATAGTGTGTATATAGATATAAACACCATAACAATTTGAGAGGAGTTTAGATGATGAATACATGGAAAGATGCTTTTTGGCTCGCAAGTATCGAATGGAGGAAATCTTGGTTCGGCACGCTATGTTTATTCTTTGCACTGTTTGTACTGGCTGCTTCCTATTCATGGGTTTTGGAAGTGGAGACTCAGGCACCATCACTTTTGACCGACATTGGTTTTATATTGTCATTTGGTTGTGTGGCCTTCATGGTAAGGCCGAAAGAATTGCAGCTTCAAAAGGTGGAGGGAGATGTTTGGGTGTCCCCGTTTTTCATGATGTTAAATATGTTTCCTATCGAAAAGGAAGTATTGATTAAAAGCCGGTTTGTTCACATGCTGTTCCCTAGTCTGCCTTTCCAGGTTTTGTTCTTGTTATTATTTACTCCAAGACTTCTAGAATCCATGGTTGTTTTGGAGTATGTTGCCTTCTCGATTATCTGGCTGGCTTTTGGTGTTTCGTCCTCTTTCGTTTTTGCAGCAAGTGATGTAGGGGAACGAATCACCCCGATTAAGTTAGGTATATATAGTGTAGTCTTTTATGGTGGAGTGACGTCCGTGCTCGTGTGGTTATCCTTGAAAACAGATAGGGGAGTTGTCGGTTGGGCGATGGAAGCGGCTAAGAACTTCGCGATCGGGTCGATTCTCATTTCGGCAGTCGTAACGGTCGGGGGCTATTACTTCTGGAAGCGATATATGAAAAAGAAAATGTTCCAAATTGATTATCTAAAATAATGATATATAGGGAGGAGAAGTAAAGTGGAGCTGCCGGTTCGTTTATCAAAAGAATCAAGAATCCCCATTTATCATCAGATAACGGCTCAAATCCAAGCTTTGATAGCAAGCGGACAGCTGTCTTCGGGTTCACCTTTGCCATCGATCAGGATGCTTTCTAAAGATCTGGAAGTCAGTGCCATCACGACCCGTAGAGCTTATCAAGATTTAGAAACGGAAGGCTTTATCACAACAATCCAGGGAAAAGGGACGTTCGTTGCAGACGTTGAGGAAAGCCTTCTCCGAAGTGTGAAAATAAAATCAGTCCAGGAAGCCATGAAAAATAGCATTGAAGCTGCCCTTCAACAAAACTATTCATTCAAGGAAATTGAGGAAATTTTTACGGGTTTAATAGAAGAGCTCAAAACGGAAAAAGGAGAGGAGAAACCATGACAACGTCGCTTGAGATTCATTCTGTCAAAAAGAAAATCGAGGACTTTTCGTTGGGACCGATTGATTTGACGCTAGAGCCAGGTACCGTGACAGCCTTGATTGGGAATAATGGCGCCGGGAAGAGTACACTGCTGAAGATGGTCATGCAATTGGCACGACAAGATGCTGGTGATATTATCATTTTTGGGAATAATACGAAGCAGGAAGATGAAGCCTGGAAACAAAAAGTCGCTTATCAGCCACAAGCTTTGATTGGCTGCGATTCGTTTACGGGGCATGAATTACTGCGGTTATCTTCTAGATGGTATCCCACTTGGGATCAGGTATTGTTTGACGAGGTGATCACAACCTTCGAGGTCCCCCTGAATAAGAAGTATGGAAAGTTGTCCCAGGGAAATCAACAAAAGCTAATAGCTGCGCTGACTTTAGCAAGAAATGCCGAACTATTGATCCTGGATGAGCCAACGGCTTCTATGGACATCATCTCAAAACAGCGATACATGAATTTTTTGATTAAGTGGATGGAGAGGGAAGGGAAAACCATCTTCTTTTCGACCCACCAAATGGAAGACATCCGCAAACTTGCTGATTACCTGATTTTCATGAATCACGGCCAGCTCATCGGTCATTTCGAAAAGGATCAGTTGGGACAGCAATATAAACGGTATTGGTTAACAGAGGATTTGCCGGCATTCTCCATTCCAGGGGAAATAGAAAGAAAGGGATTGCGGATGATTACGTCTAATTTGCCACTCGAAACAGAAGCGTATTTTCAAAATGAAAACATGCAGTGGCATACGGATGAATTTGTTGAACTAGAGGAAGCCGTCACCTATTTGTTAAAGTGAGGTGCGGTGATGCTATAAGGATCTAAAAGGGAGTTCTGTCTTTGGATGGATCTCCTTTTTTTGGTCTAAGGGATTTTCTAGGGGGGCATGAATTTTCCGAACGCTAAAAGGACAAGCAGCATATGATATAGCAAGTTCGTACCATTGTAGTGTGGACGGCACTGATAATAGGGGATAGAGAAAATTGATTAACTGGAAAGTTCGTTTTAAAAATCCTACGTTTATTTTTACTGTATTTTTGCCAGGTGTTTTGATGGTAACGCAGATGGTTGCTGCGTTTATCAATAACTTTATACACCCGATTGGCTTTACCATCACCGATGATGCATTGAACGGGGCTATGAGGATCATTAATTTCATTGCGCTTACGTTTTTTGGAATCGGCGGCGTAATTGACCATACGACACAAGGCATGAGCGACAGTGATGAGGCTAAGAAATACGAGAAACCTAAATAGTAGATCATCCTTCTTGAATCAAAGAAAGCGGAGAGACCAGATACCACCGTCTATCTATGGAACGGTGATATCTGGTTTCTTTTTTTAATTTTGAATAGGATTTTTCAAACTTCCTCCAATGGAAGTCTTGCTTCCTTTAGAGAATGCCGTGAAGAACCAGATTGTATTGATGAGTATATTCATCCCACTGACGATGACCACGCCGATGAGTGATGAAGTGAAGCCTTCCATTACACCAAGAAATACGACTATGCCGATCATGGGTAATAAAGACAGTAAGGATAATGAGCAGAATACGGCCATTACATATTTCATCCACTCCAAGCCGATAACATACAGGAGCAATGGGACGAAATACAGTACCAGCATCATCGCAATGGAAAGCCACATCCCGATAGAATTAAATTGATTCGCATTTTTACCTGTATCCGCTAGTGGTGAAAGAGAACTCAAAACGATGACCATGCAAAATAGCAAAGCTGAAAATAATGTCATGATGATTATTTTCTTTTTATTCCTCATAAAAAACCCCCAGTCTATTATTGAAATTACTTACAATGGTTCATACATGATTATACTTAATTTAACATAATTTAACAGTGTCGTTTTTTATATTTGATCTAAGAAGTTTCTAAGTTTTTGTCTGGATTGTAGAGTTCATCCTCAATACAAAGCTTTTTTTTGAAAAAAAGGTGAATCAAGGAATGAAAGCGAATGTACTTCATATATTTAAAATTGTGTTTCATTTACAGATTGGGGGAGAAAAAAGATGAGTCTTAGATTACCTGTTTCAAAATGGCTTGTGGCCGTACTTGCACTTGCCGCATTGTTGGTAGCTTTCGTTTTCAGTCCGGCCAATGCTTCGGCGTCCATTAATTATGGAGACGAAGTGGCTGCAGTAGCAGCAAAACAAGTGGGAAGCCCTTATAAATATGGCGGAACGACACCAAAAGGATTCGATGCAAGTGGACTCACTCAATATGTTTATAAACAAGCGGCGACAGACATGAAAATTCCGAGAACCAGTGCGGAACAGTATAAGAAAGGAAAGGCTGTAAAACAGAAAAACTTAAAAACAGGTGATTTGGTGTTTTATGCGACCGGTAGCAAGAAAGGCAAGGTTTCCTTCGTCGGCATTTATAATGGGAACGGTACATTTGTCGGAACGACCACAAAAGGCGTGAAGGTCGTGAAGATGAGCGACAAGTATTGGAAGGATCGCTATATCGGGGCTAAAAGGCTCATCAAATAAAATAATGTGTGCCATAAAAAAGCATAGGAAGCATCTCATTCGATGCCTTCTATGCTTTTCGCATGTGTAATCACGGTACGATGATTTCCTGCAATACCGCATTTCCGTTCTTCACTTTCACCACGGCCATGGCCGTTTTTGCAGCAGCGGACATTTCCAGTTCCAATGCCTTGTCTTTAGGAGCGTAATAATTATCTAAGCCATATTTAATGTGAATGGACGAGGCCCTTTGTAAATCATAGGGGATTTGTAATTTTCCTTTGAGATACATGTCTTCATCCGGTTTTTCCTTCGATACATGGTGGACGCCGTAATGCCCATTACTGTCTTGTTTTAATGAAACATATACACTTTTGTAATCTCCGACATTCTTACTGTGGAAATCAGTTTTCACCGTCTCATCAAGTTGGTCGAGCGTGACGGATTCTATCTCATATCCTAATGCTACATAGCTTCCCCTGAACAAGTCCGTCGGATCGATCGGAGCCGTTCGGATTTTGATTTCTTCACCAAACATAGTTGTCCAGACGGGTGGAACCGCCAGGGCTATAAGAATCAAAACAGGAATGGCGAATACGATGAGCGGGCGCAAAAATTTATTACGATTCAATGGATTCCCCTCCTTTTTGGCGTTGTTTTTCAAAGAAGAAGCCAAACACAAGGAGCAGGAGGCCTCCGATGATGAAGGTCAGTGACTTCGGCAGGAATTCAAAGGAATCGATATAGTACCTGAATATCAATGCACATATGATCACGATACTGGTCAAGCTTCCTTTTTGTATCAGGTAAAGGAGAAAAAGAAAATAAGCTAAAGGAAACCATATGGCAAGCTCGTAAGTTAAGAAAATAGCCGCAACCCCGTGGAGGATATGTCCTTGAATATGTGTGATTCTCTGCAACTTAACTGGAACGCGAATGTAAGCGAGCAGGATTCCTACGATAAAAAGAATCGAGAGAATGATGGTATCCCCGTTACCCTCCACGAGCTTAGGTACGAATTCCATGAGAAAAAGGATGAGGGCATTGATCGTTAAGCCATTAACGATAAAGGATAGAAACCTAGGATAGTTGAGTTGCTTTACTAGAAAATATAAAGCCGGTAGAAGGATGATAATGGCCAGCGGGTAAGACGTTTCATCAAGAAAGATGCTGCCATTAAGGTAAACGAACAGTAAAAAAGAAGTGAATAGGAGGACAATGGCGTCCTTTAGGTAATATCCGATGAAGATGGCTCCAATCCCCCATAACAAAAAGGAACTGTTAAAATTGATGCTGATGTTAAACATCTGCTCGACTAAAAATATACCTGCTCCAAATAGGAGAATCCCGACATAATGCAGACTTCGGGAGGTTTTTGGAAAGCGTGTCTCCCACTTGACCCCGGCAACATTCACGCCAATCAAACAGGTGATGATCAATAGGAATTTAACGCCTTTACTTATATACATCCAGTTGCTGGCCACGAATGTTAAGACCCCAAGCCCTAACAGGATGGCCCCAATCGCTAATAGGATGGAGACGAAACTTAAAGAGGCCTTCACATCATAGGATGCTAACATCTTTTTCTTCTCTTCCTCGGAAATGGTCCCGCCATTTTGCAGGTAGGTAAATTCTTGTTCAAGAAATTCAAACTGCTTTTTGGTTATTTCTTTTTTGACCAAATCAATTCCCCCTTTCCATATCCTTCTATTATACGGATTGAATCGGGGAAGATGAAGTAAGAAGAAAAAACAACTTGAAAAAATTAACAAAATAATTTCCACAGTACCTTGCATTAAACAGTAGCATGTGGTAAATTATTGAATAAGATGTATTATTCGCTGTCAGGTACTGTTCATTAGATAGTACCGAGACATATCAGAAAGGAGTGATGGTGCATTGAATGTACAGTTTAAGAAGGGCGTCTTGGAGCTATGCGTACTGGTGTTGCTTGATAAGCAAGATCGATATGGCTACGAGCTAGTTCAGAAGATTTCAGACCAGATTGAAATATCGGAAGGGTCGGTTTATCCACTGTTACGAAGATTGACGAAGGAAGAGTACTTTACGACATATTTGCAAGAATCATCAGAGGGTCCACCACGTAAGTATTACAAGTTGACTGATAAAGGGCGGGAATACCTTCACGAATTGCTGACAGAGTGGAATGAATTTTCTAATGGAGTCAATCAATTAATCGAGGAAGGTGTCGTAAATGAATAAAGAACAATTTTTAAAGCAGTTGGAAGCTTCCCTAAAGAGGCTTTCTATAGAAGAAAGGCAGGATATCCTGCAAGATTACGAAGAGTACTTCACAATTGGAATAGAAAAGGGAAAGTCGGAGCAGGAAATCTCAGCGTCCCTAGGAAACCCAAAACAAATAGCCAAGGAGCTTCTGGCATCCTACCATCTTGATATGGTTCAACAAACGACTTCCACGGGAAACATCTTACGGGCAGTATGGGCCGTGATTGGATTGGGATTCTTCAATATTGTGATTGTCCTCGGGCCTTTCATTGCACTGGTGGGCGTCGTGTTTTCGGGATGGGTAGCATCTTTAGGGTTCATCCTCGCTCCACTTAGCATCCTTATTAATCTGTTCATGGGTGAATTTAGATTGTTTGATTTGTTTGCTTCACTTGGTATTTGTGGAATCGGAATATTCATCGCCATGGGGATGTTCATTGCAACAAAAGCTCTTACTAAAGGATTTATTCGTTACTTAAAATTTAACGTGTCTCTTGTAAAGGGTGGTGTGAAGCATGGGTAAAAAATTATCAATCCTTGCGTTGTTTCTATTGATCGTTGGCGGTATCGGCAGTCTCTTTACGTATTCACAAACCAATCATGATGAGATTACGACAGAGAAAAAGGTGAGTGCCGAAATGGTAAAGGATATCGAGGTCCGTTCGGACAATGCAACGGTAGAAGTTCTTCCGACTTCGGATACAGAGATTAAAGTGGAGCTTGTCACAAAAGGCGTGGATGTGTCTAAGTTGGATTTAGCTGCCGACGTGGAAGGAAAGAAGCTGACCATTAGATTGAAGGAACCTAATCTCTTCAGCATTGGATTTAACTTTCAATCCTCTCATTTATACGTATATGTCCCGCAAAAGTCGTATGATTCCTTTGTCTTCGATAATGATAATGGAAAGATGAAAATATCAGAATTGGAAATAAAGGATTTGAAAGTGAAAACGGATAATGGACGGATTGAATTAAATAAGATTGTAGCTGAAAACATTGATGCAAAAAGTGCAAATGGCAGGTTGGACCTTAATGATGTAGAGGGCAATCTCAAGGGCTCCTCAAATAATGGTAAGATATCGCTCGTTACAAAGGATTTAGATCGGAACATTCAATTAGAGAGCGACAATGGAAAGATTATCATTAAAACGGATAAAGAACCGACGAATACAACCTTCAAGGTATCTGTCGATAATGGTACCATCAATATCCTCGATAAATATGAGGGGAATACGGTCATTGGAAAGGGAGAAAATTTGGTTGATCTAGAATCGAACAACGGCAAAATTGAAGTGACCAAATAATGTAGTAACCCAAACGTCCCCCGCCTGGCAGGAATCCTGCCAGGCGGGGGACGTTTGTCCGTTCATGACAAAAGCACCCAACTGATCTGGTCGTTATTCGTTAGTTAAAATGGCTTGTATCCTTGGGGATGGATATACAAGTTCATGGAAGCTCAGTACGCATTACAGCTCAATCAGTTAGATGCCTTTACTTGTCTTCTACTGCGTCAAGTGCAGAGAAAATAAGGGGGTAGTAGGTTTGCAAAATGTGAAACCATGGTAAGTAATTTTCAAGTATCGTCTGCCTTGTTTGCTTCTCTACCTGTCAGCTCCTTTCTGGAATTCGTGAATCTACTTTATCACTTACCCAAAATATGAAAGGATTTGTCCGATTTTATGAATAAAAATAAAAATCGTTCACACCTCCTAGCTTGCATATGTGCTGAACTATCTAATTCATCTAGATCATCGTTACTTGCTACCTATATTTCTTATGGTGAAGGGGGGACTCTCGTTCATTCCCTTATTCATAACGATATTCATAACGATATTCAGAACTTTTTTTAGATAAGTGATTGAGACCCTTTCTTTAGACCCTTGGATAACTTTTATGAGAAAACCGTTGGTATGACTGGTTTCATCGATGCCTATCAGGAAAAAGTAGGGACGTTCCTTTTTTATTCACAGACAAGTATCGGATATGTGAAGGAAGGAGGTGGTTATCCACAACTGAATACAGGTTATTCATAGGAAGGGAAGAGAAAATCAGAGGAAATCCTATCGACTCTGACGATGTGGGAAGGAACATGGGGTTTTCTGAGTGAAAGGAAGGATAAGGATGCATGACAAAAAACACTCGCCCAAAAGCCAGTGTTCACTGAGTTATATGATTCCCTTTATTTTTTCAGGCGCTCTTTCTGAATGGCGAAATAGGATTGGAGGGTTTCTTTCTTCTGTTGTAAAATATCCAGAACATATTCACCATGATTGATGTGTCGGTACACTGACATGTGTCGTTCCAGTTGCTCGTATGTATGTTTTTTCAGGTAGTCGAGATAGTCGGATGGACTTTGGTTGTTTAAGATCCGTTTCTTAGATGATCCTGTTTCAGTCATTGCGGATTTTACCCGGGAAATCACCCAGTCTTCGCACCATTTATTCAGCGTCTGGTACATGTCGATTGCCAGGTTATACTTCGCACGAATGGGCTCAATATGCTCATCCACTTCACTATAATCTACATGCCGGTCCAAAGATTTCTCGGAAATCTCGCGATGAAATTGTTCGCGGTCTACAAGCTCTTTTATGCAGGAAGCCTGGTGAGCATATACCCCCAATTGTTCTAATGCTTCATTATATACGATCGTACTGAAATAAGCGGAAGCCTCTTTCGGCTCAGCCAATAATGGTTTGTTGCCGTTCAAGGCACAGCCAAACTTTTTAAGGGAAGACTGATAGATGAAGCGCGCTAGTTTCAATAGCTCGTCTTTGACAGGTCCTTCTGCAGCATGAAGAAACGAATGGAAAATATATTTTCCGACACGCTCCAGTTCGATACAGACTTTATCCTCAATATGTTCCAGAAACCCCGCTTCATATATGGTTTTTCTCAACATCATTCTTTCTGTCCGATTTTCGAGGTACTCGTTAAGTGTGCCCGTTTTGAAGGAAACCACGATGAATTCCTTACGGTTGAAAGTGGAGGAAGCCATGGAAAAGGCCATGGTGCCGTTCAATGTTTCATTAATGATCTTCATCGCTTCGTAAATATGTTTTCTTTTAGCCAGGGAACTTCCCGACTGAATGACTTCCTCGTAATTCAGTGAGACGACTTCGGATTTTTTCACGGACATCGTGAAGGCAGCCATAAGTACAAGTCTCTTGGCCGCTAGGGGGAGACTGCGAAAGGCATCAGTAAAGAAGAAACAGTATTTTTTACAATATCGATCTTTTCTGTTGGTGAAGCTGCCGGTTGGACCTAAATTGAATTGGTATTTCGTCACCATTTCCTGATCGACCGGAAGGAAGATTCTACGTCCGCAACCGGGCTGCGGCGATGATAGCCTCTTGATGATTTTCTTTAGGTATTTTTCAGTCGTTCCTATTCCTTTGGCCATTTGGTGAATCGGGCTTTGAATTACGCCATCCCAATCCATATGCAATACGGAGTATAAGCATGTGTCGAATTCAGTGGAGTTTACATTTCGTAATAAATAGCGATACGTTTCTTCATAGATCATTAGTTTTCGGCTCCTTTTTAGCCCATTGAGGTTTATTTTGAGTTCACTGTCTATATAAACTCTAAAAAGGAAAAAGTAGCATGCTGTTAAAAAAATTTTTCATGAAAAGTAAGGGGCAGGGAGAAATAAGGATACAAGGGGTCCCGTTTTGAACGGGGCGTTATAATTTGATTCGTTTGGCACTTCAAAATTCAATTCATCGCTAATTTTTTCCTTTTTTAGTAAACTGGAAATGACTATTTCGGATAGAAGGTGAAAACATATGGGGGAACCATTAGCCGAGGAACGGGTTAAAGGTTCGGAAAGAATATGGACGCGTGACTTTGTCATGATCTGTTTGGCGAATCTATGTATCTTCATGGGTTTCCAAATGACGATGCCAACGATCCCGCTGTTTGTTGAGCAACTTGGAGGGGATGACCGCCTGGTTGGGGCAGTCCTTGGGGTATTCACGTTTTCTGCATTGCTTATAAGGCCATTTGCGGGCAAGATGTTGGAAACGAAGGGAAGAAGGATCATCTTTCTGATTGGGTTGGCCATATTCGCCTTCTCTGTGGGTTCCTTCGGTTTCATGGGAAGCATCGGCTTGTTATTTTTGATGCGTATTGTTCAGGGAGTCGGCTGGGGGTTGTCTTCAACGGCGTCCGGAACGATTGCTTCTGACATCATTCCGGCTAAACGTCGCGGTGAAGGGATGGGGTATTACGGATTATCTGGTAATCTAGCACTTGCACTTGGACCGACACTTGGCCTTTTTCTTGTGACAGTCCTTCCATTTCAACAGTTATTCCTGATCTGCTCGCTGTTGGGAATACTGGCCATGATCATGGCATCATTGATCACCTATCAGAAAGTGGAAAGAGATCCGATTGCCGCATTGAGCGCTAAACGGTTTGATATTTATGAAAAAAGTGCGTTGCAGCCTTCGCTGTTAATCTTTTTCATATCCGTCACATTTGGAGGAATTGCGACGTTCCTGCCACTTTATACGGCGGAAAAAGGGGTCAGTGGCATTCAGTGGTACTTTTTGCTGTATGCCTTGGCACTCATGGTTACGAGGTTATTTTCCGGACGTTTATATGATCGGAGAGGCCACCGGGCCATTTTCGTGCCCTCCGCATTGCTTATTATGTCGGGGATGTTCCTATTGGCATGGATGCCGGGTGAATCGGTTCTGTACATCGCAGCCGTGCTTTATGGAATGGGGTTCGGTTCTGTGCAGCCGGCCTTGCAGGCATGGTCAATCGAGAAAACGGCCCCCAATCGTAAAGCGATGGCGAATGCCACGTACTTTTCCTTTTTCGACCTGGGCGTTGGAATAGGAGCCATCGTGTTCGGACAGATCGGGTATCTATTCGGGTACCGAAGCATTTATGTCACGGCAGCTTTTTCGATTTTGATTTCAATCATGGTCTATTTATGGATCGTAAGAAGTGAGGATAAGTTAAGAACATTATAGAAACGAGGGGGTGATCGCTAGTAGGTCGCCCTTTTTGTGCTTGTATCCTCAATACGGTCCCGAAGGATTGTAACATTATATGATTCAATGAACCTATTGTGGGGGTGAACAGCGTGAGTAATGAAATGTCGGACTTTTTTTCGAGTCTTTTCCTAATCATAAGCTGGATTCTATTCGCGATTAGCAGCATTTTCTTTGTATTTTGCTTTTTGACGCCTTTTGCCATTCCTATTTTTATCGTACTAGTGGCATTGGGCTATCTTTGTTTCTCTATTTCTAGGAAACTGGACACATAGGGTAAGGGGACTAACCTTGGCTGTCAAATCGATGGCTTGTTCGTTATTAAATGGTTTAATATTCTATAATAAGGTAATTTTTGTTATTATCAAAAGTAGTAGATACATAAAATGGGAAGAAGCTATGGCGAAGGAAGGGGTTTCTGGATGGTTGATTCTTCAAATGAGGAAATGGGTTTAGAAAGAAGGCAGCAGATTTTCCAAGAGGAGCTCCAAGCTTTATGGGAAAAGCGGCTCATTCCTAAAACCGAATATATCCGGATCAGCCGGGCATATGACAGGCATGTTCAACTGGCCATCTATCAGGAAAAGCGCCTGAATGAGGCAAAAAAGAAAGCTGAACTTGAAAGAGAGCCTGCAAGGAAAAGTCAGGAGCGTGAAGACGAGAAAACATCCATTTACCCTGTTGATGACGTGACAGGGGAAGAGCAAACGGTACAAGAGACTCCTAATCTGCCAAATCTTCCACGAGTCGAGGAATCCACCGAAGAGAAAAAGGATTCAAGGCCTCTAGAGGAACCGGTCATCATAAGCGCTCCCGTGGAAAAAACTGTTCCCCAGCCACAGGTGACTCAGAAGAAAAAGGTTGTGCGCCCAGAAAAACCGAAAAAGACACCGGAGCAGATACGGGAGAGGAATATTTCCGTCGTTCTCCTTACCGGAGTCATTCTTCTCTTATTTGGCGGATTGATTTTGGCTACCAGTTCATGGGGGGACTTGAACGCGGTGTGGAAGGTCTTGTTCATTGGTATGGTGTCTGTTGTATTCACTGGCATGGCCTTTATCGCTTCCAAGCTGAAAATTGAACAAACGGCTTTTGCTTTTCTGACATTGGCCAGTTTATTTATCCCGATTACGATTTTATCAGCTTCCTATTATCAGATCTTCGGAGAGTATTTATCCCTGGAAGGCGGGGGAGGAGGCCTGCTTGGGTTTCTTGGCGGTCTCCTTTGCTTAGGGATTTATTACAGAATTGCAGCATACTTTAAGTCGAAAATATTCATTTTCATTTCCATTTTCACTTTTGCCATCACATGTTATTTCGGTTTTGCCTATTTGACGCCGACAATCGAGTGGTTGTTATTGATGGTCAGTATATTTAATTTATTGCTGGTATGGAACGTCGAATATCTGAAGAATCGAAAGGTGTTGGCCCTATTCAGGCCATATCTGTTTCGATTCATCCAGTTTAAGATCATCGTGGAAAGCTTTGTCGCCTTCACGTTATTTTCGAGTAACTTGGTCTATTCGATTACATTGATGGTCATCTCTATCTTGTTTTTAATATTGGCCGTGAAATTCCACAAGAAGTATCATGAGCTGGCATTCAATTTCATCTTCACTTATGGATATATCCATTTTGTCTTTAACTCTGTTCTAAGCGATTACATGGTCATCGCTTATGCGAGTATCCCGCTGATTTTCATGGCACTTTCAACTTATATGGCAAGAAGGAATGAGCCTGGGCTATCCAAAAGCTTCATGGTGACCAGCCTGGTCGAGGTCGGAATCGTTTTCCTATATATCAATGCGATGGCCTATCAGGAAAAATATGCCCAGATTTTTATCGCTCTGATGATCGTGACTGCCCAATTGGTTTATGTTGCCCTGCACACGAAAAATAGGAACTTCACCTATCCGGCGGTTGCTGTCTTTAATTTTGGATGCTTTTATCTTTGTTTTGCGTTTTCACTTGCTTTCCCCGCTGTTTTGAATCTGATGTTCCTTCTTCAGATCCTTTTGTATGTCGGTCTGTATGTATACAATCGCCATGCAAGGTACGGCTTGTTTAAACAGAGTGTCTTGCTTATTTCTTCCTTGATCATGGTGGGAATATTGACAATCAAATTTAGCGAGATGGCCTGGGTAGAAGTAGGCATCGGTCTTATCGTAGTATCTGGCACGTTCTTTCTTACCTATCTTAAAGGGGATGCTCGACAAATCAAGGAAGTCAGTGTATATGGATTTCCGATTTCCTTCTTACTGGGGCTTATCGCGTTTTACCCGTATTTGATGGAAAGAAGCGATTGGTTTCAGTCGAATATGGCATTCAGCATGCATCTAATGATGGTAGCCCTGATTTCCATCGGAGCAGCGTATGCCTTGAAAAAATCATTGGGGATCTTCTTCCCTCCCTTTTTCTTTAGTGGCCAGTTCCTGTCCTTCATGGCTTTCTTGCTGGTCGGATATGGTGCATTGAGTCCTTTGGAGGTCACCGTTTTACTGGCTATTGCGACGGCTATAAACGGGTGGTCCGTTTATTTGCACCGTACATCTCTTTATTGGCTTCCGGTCATCGTTACAAGTGCGGGATTGTATGGTTCTCTATATGAGGTCTTTGATTTCAGTGAGACTTCATACCAGATTGGTTTTGTGCTGTTTGGGCCATTCATCTTTTTCCTTGTCGGGGAATGGATCGGGAGGCATTCACAGACTGGAAGAAAGTATTTCCTTTATTCGAGCCATTTGGCCAACCTTGTTGCCATACCGCTTGGATTCATCCTGATCACGATGTCTGATGTTTCACCCTTTCTATTTATCACACAACTTCTCCTATATGTGAGTGCACTGCGAACCCAGGTGAAATGGGAAAGGTTCCTCTTCACATATCTTGGATTTACCGTCCTGTTTCTACAAATCCAGTTGTTTTTTACCGACGTGGAGCCAACACGGTTCGTCTTTTCGATTTGCTTGATGATTACGGCGGGAATCATTACGGGTTTATGGGCGGTCTCCAAAAAAGAGTGGAAAGGCGTCATCGAGTTTTATTTGATTCCTTTCATTCATATAACGGCTGCCCTGTCGATTGTTGAAACGGCCCTGTATGAATTCCCTCTTGATCGAGAAATCATTTGGGTAGGTTTGGTGACTATACAGCTTCTCTTTGCTTGGTATTTACTCATGAGAAGGAACTGGCAAAATTATGTGGTGCTTCCACTCGGCATGGCTTTCATTTTCTATGTGATGTATGCGGGCACTTTATCGATACTTCTTGGAATGGCCGTCCTGTTTGCCTGTGCTGTTGGGATGGTGTTCATGAGTAAACGATATTTCACGGGCTTGGTCAACCAAGCAGGTGACAAGCAAATCATTGATTTTTATAGAATAGTCGGCTTGTTCTTTATACTTGATATGAATGGGGAAGTATTCTGGGATTCTACGGAATTTGAAATCTTGAAAATAACGGTATCCTTGTTGCTGCCGATTTACTTTATCGTGATGAGAACCTTTACGATAGGCAGACAGGAAAGAGGTATCTATTCAGGTGTAGCGGCCGTCATCGGATTGTATCCGTTTTTCAACATATGGGATTACGTCCACTCGCTGCCGACCGTGACAGCTCTGGTTGTCCATTTCCTCTGTATGGTCGTGTTGCTGTTGTTGAGCAGGCAATACTTCAAAGGGCTGTTTAAGACGGACGAAACGGGGACGGCAATCGATGCATTCCGTATTTATGGGCTATTATTCTTACTTGCCATGAATGGGGAAGTGCTCGTACATGAACCATCTTATCCACTTTTACAAGTCCTTGTAGCACTATTGATCCCAGGCTATTTCATTCTGATACGAAGCTTTACAAATGGACGGAAAGAAAGGGAGGTGTATTCCGCTCTTGCGATGATCCTCAGTCTGTATCCGTTCATTAGCATCGTGGAATACATTCATACGGTTTCGTTGATTACGGGTGAATGCGTTCTTTTTGCTTGTATGCTCGTGATGATCCTGTTGAGCAGACATTTCTTTACAGGCTTGGTAAGGAAGGATGAATCAGGAATCAAGGTGGATGTATACCGGATATATGGCTTGCTTTTTTTACTGACCATGAATGTCGAAGCATTTATGAATGAACCGACGTATTGGCCACTCAAGGTCCTTGTTTCTTGTTTCTTGATTGGGTACTTCATCTTGATGAGGCACTTTACGATCCCTGCAAAGGAGAGGGAAACATACGCATTGCTGGCAGGGATTCTTGGATTGTACCCGTATTGGACCATCATGACCTATGCAGGAACATTGGACATATTCATTGGCACTGGGGTCCTTTTCGGATGTACGGCGGCAATGGTGTTAGTAAGTAGAAGATCCTTTAGTGGAATCGTGAAAAAAGGCGCGATCATTTTGCAAATCGATTTTTACCGGGTGTACGGATTTCTTTTCCTTGTAGCGATGATGATGGATATTCATAATCGAGAATCTAAATCCATCATTCTAGACATTTTCGTTTCTCTTTTATTGCCGGTTTATTTCATCTTGATGAGGGCGATGACGGTGAGAGTAAAGGAAAGGGAAATCTATTTGGCAGCTTCCATAGTGCTCAGTCTATTTCCATATTGGGTCATCATCGATAAGATTCCATTCCCGGATGTCCTGGAGGTAGAGGCACAGATCCTGCCACTCTTTATCATAAGTACCATCTTATTACGGAAAATTTTTAATAGAGGCAAATTAACGCAGTATATCGAGATGGGCGTCGTCTTCGTTCTCTTTATTATCATGATAGGAGATGCCATGGCAAGCAACACCCTATATGATGCACTGGTTATCGGGACGATATCTTTAGCGGCGATCCTCCTTGGATTTACGATGAAATACAAATCATATTTCTTGGCGGGAACCGTAACGATCTTGTTCAATATCTATATGAATACAAATTCGATGTGGGGACAGATGCCATGGTGGTTGTACTTAGTCATCGGCGGAGGGCTCCTCATCGCCATTGCTTCTTTCTTTGAATGGAAAAAACAAAAAGATAACCAAACATCGCAGGAAGTTCTCGAAAAGAATAAACAACGAATCAAAAATTGGTTCAACCGATGGAACTAATAGGGCAACCTATTAGTTCAGACTGTAGACAAACTCGATGAAAATCGACTTTGCCTACAGTTTTTTTTGTTTTAAAATAGAAGTATTAAAACTTGGAGTGATGAGGATGCT
>NZ_JBNNSR010000019.1:0-36912 GCF_050277925.1 Peribacillus sp. NPDC097264 | reverse complement strand
CGTTCCCATTCCGAACACGGCAGTTAAGCTCTTCAGCGCCGATGGTAGTTGGGGGTTTCCCCCTGTGAGAGTAGGACGCCGCCAAGCCATTTCAAGGTCAGCCACTAGGCTGGCCTTTTTTGTGTTGATTTTCCAAGACGTGAAAGATACATTTGAAAAATGAGAGTATTGCTGCAATATGATGATATCTCCTACCATTCTTTTTTAGCATGCGCATCCGGGCTTCTCACAGACGTTAGGAGATTAGGGGGCAGAATTCTTCGTTTCTATAAGGAAATATGTTAAACTTAACTTAGTTCTGAAACTGTCATTGGGGGAATAGCCTATGGATACCTCTGCTAAAGATGAAATGATTTCTTCATTTGCTGGATGGTTGGAAGACCAAGGGAAATCAGCTAATACGATTAAAACGTATACAGGTGTTCTTTCTCAGTTTTGTGAACAGACACAAAAGGTACTAAGGGAAATTAATTCTGAGGATGTTCAATTGTATCTTGATTATTTAGAAAATTGCAAGAAAAGTCCAGGGACAATAGAAAAGCATTATAATGCTTTGAATGTCTTCTTTAAATTTTTAGCGAAGCCACAAATTATGCTTTCTGTTGAGCGTAAGGTAAAGGAATCTAAAAATGAAGCACCTGAGTCACTAAGCATCAAAGATCAAGAAGCTCTTTTGAAGGATATAGAGGCAGAAGGAAATCCTAGGAATGTCGCCATTGTTTATCTTTTGTTACATACTGGCATTCGTGTTTCGGAGCTATGTGATTTAAATGGAAGTGATGTTATCATGGAGGGCAATCGGAATTATATTCTTGTCCGGAATGCAAAAGGTGAAATTGACAGAACCGTTCCGCTAACAGATTTAGCAGTGCAGTATGTGAGAACCTATCTCTGTTCACTGAAGGAAAAAGCAGACCCATTGTTTATCTCAAGCTATAATCAAAGAATCACGCCAAGGTCGGTACAATACATTTTAAAAAAATACAATGTACACCCACATAAATTACGTCATACATTTTGCCAGAGACTAGTGGATAATGGTATTGATATACAAACTGTTTCCAAGCTAGCAGGCCATAAGGACTTAAACGTGACGAAGCGTTACTTAAAAGAAAAATCATTGAACCTGGAAAACGCAATAGATCAAACCTTTACTAAAAACTAAATGTTCAATAAATCTTAAGGGAACGGGGAAACTCGTTTCTTTTTTTGTTTTCACTGCCTTCTCCCTTTTACCCAATTTCATAATTACTTCGTATACGACCGGAACGATAAGTAAGGTAAGCAATGTAAAGCTCACTAGTCCATCCATTACGGTAATGCCAACTCCTTGTGAAATAAGGTCGCTTCCTTCTGTGCCAATTGCGAGAGGAATCAATGCGCTAATCATGGACAAGGCTGTCATCAAGATCGGACGAAGACGGGTTGACCCAGCTTCGAGAGTCGAGAGGCCGTTTTCTTCGTTTTTAAGTACACGATCGACCAATACGATGGCGTTGGTTGCCATAATCCCCATTATCGGTATTACTGAAGAAGAAGCCAAAAACGTACTAAAAAAGGAACAATTCCTTGGTCTCTTAAACGTAAGCCCGTAATCAAATAACGCATATAAAACGCCAGGCACCTTCGGTACGATAAACGTATCAATCAAAGGAGGTGCCATCCTTATGTCCACAAACAAATTAACCATTGTTCCAGTAAAACTCGATCCTTTTCCAACTGAAACTACTTCGTTTCATTCTTCTGAATACACTGCTGTACTAGGCTGTGTTATTAAAACAGCTGAAGCTGAAATAACTTTCTTCAATGGCGTAGATGAGCACATTATCCAAACCATTATGAAGGAGCTGAAAAGTCGATAAAGCATGATTTTACGAGTGTGCAAAACATCTATATTATTTGTGGAAAGACTAATAACATTTGGTAATTGACTATAGGATGAATTTTTTGATTGGGTTGATCGCTCGCCTTTCTTCGGAAAAAATGCCATACATTCGCACTCATCGGGTCCTTATTTTGTATATGTTTTATTTTTGCTACGAATCGTAACAATAAAGTAAATAAATGTAGGTGGACGATTGCCTGTAAGTTTGTTGATAATATAATTTGGAGGTATGAAAAAAATGATTAATATGAATATTAAAGCATTGCGTATACAGCATCAACTTACACAAGAAGAAGTAGCAGAACGTTTAAATGTGTCTCGACAGGTGATAGCCAAATGGGAAAAAGGGGACTCTACACCCGATATCCAATATTGTATGGAGCTCGCGAAGCTTTACAATGTTACATTAGATAATCTTGTTCGTTTTAAACAACAAGAAAATGGCTTCGGTATACCACCGAAAGGAAAGCATTTTTTTGGTACAGCCACACTAGGTGAACGAGGACAAATTGTTATACCTAAAAAAGCACGGGAACTGTTTCAATTAAATCCAGGAGATACGCTAATTATCTTGGGGGATGAAGAGCGTGGTCTTGCGATTGTACCTGAACAAATGTTGAGTAGCTTTTTCAATATGGTAAACCAAAATTTTAAACAGGAGGAAGATAAATGAACAACGCTATTACAATCAACTCCCTAACGAAAACATATGGTACTAAAAATGCTGTTGACCACGTCTCTTTTTCAATTCAAGAAACGGAATTATTTGGCCTTCTTGGTGTTAATGGTGCAGGAAAAACGACATTGATTAAAATGCTTTCGTGTCTAACAAAGCCTTCGAGCGGAGATGCAACATTGTTAGGGAAAAGTATTATAAATGAGCCAGAGCAAGTACGTACTGCGATTGCGGTATCCCCACAAGAGACGGCGATTGCACCCAATCTAACGGTACGTGAAAATTTAGAGTTAATGGCTGGAGTACACGGCTTTAATAAAGAGAAAACAAGGATAATAATTGATGAAATGATTGTTCAGTTTTCATTGCAGCCTTTTGAAAAGCAACGCAGCAAAACATTATCAGGTGGTTGGCAACGCAAATTGAGCATCGCTATGGCTTTAATTAGTGAGCCGCGGATTTTATTTTTAGATGAGCCGACACTTGGATTAGATATTATCGGACGCCGTGAACTTTGGGCTTTAATAAAAAAACTGAAGGAAAAAACAACCATTATATTAACGACGCATTATTTAGAGGAAGCAGAGGCATTGTCTGACCGTATTTGCATTATGAAAGACGGGCAAATTAAAGCAATTGGTTCGGCTCAAGAGCTTATTGAAAAGGCTAACACAGTGAGCTTTGAGGATGCATTTGTGTATTTTGTAACGGAAGGTGATATCCAATGAGAATGCTCGTATTTGCAAACAGAACGACAAAGGAAATTTTAAGGGACCCACTATCACTCTGTTTTGGAATCGGCTTCCCGGTTGTATTATTTCTGCTGTTATCCGCAATTAATCGTAGCATTCCAGTTGATCTTTTTAATGTTGATTCACTAACTCCTGGTATCGCGGTATTTGGTCTATCCTTTATGGCTCTCTTTGCCGCACAAGTTTTATCGAAAGACCGAGCAAGCTCATTTTTAACAAGGCTTTTCACAACACCTATGACATCAACAGATTTTATTATGGGCTATTCTTTACCTTTACTAATGATGTCGATTGTACAGGGGATTTTTTGTTATATTGTTGCGATGTTTATGGGGTTAGCCATCTCTCTTTCTATGATTGTGGCACTAGCTTTACTCATTCCAACATCAATTATTTTTATAGGGATTGGGCTATTATGTGGAACGCTGTTAAGTGAAAGAGCAGCTGTAGGTATTTGTGGAGCACTACTGACCAATTTATCTGCATGGCTTTCGGGCGCATGGATTGACTTAAACCTGATGGGTGGCCTATTCAAAGACGTTGCATTTATTTTACCATTTGTTCATGCAGTCGAAATGGGAAAAGCTGCTCTTACTGGTGAATACGGTGATATTTCCCCTCATATCTGGTGGGTGCTTGGTTATGCCATCATCTTATCGGTAGTAGCAATTGCAATGTTTAAAAAGAAAATGCAGGCAGAATAATTATAATAAAGAAAGCAAAGAACCCAGAAAAATAAATTTTCGGGTTTGTTTAGCACTTTCCTCCATGACAAACTGCCTCACTTTTTACATGGTATCTTAAAATTCACTTAAGAAAACCCTGCTCAAGCTTAAAGCAGTAATGAATGGAAGCAAAACCCATTATTTATGAATTTTTTGATTGGGTTGATTGCTCGCCTTTCTTCGGTATCAGTACCTAGTGAAGTTAATAACGGAATTACCTAATGTACCGTTTTATGAACATCTTAAACAGCTTTTTTTTGCTTATTATATCTATACCATCCAAATAACAAACCAAGTATAGCTGTTATTACACCATATTTAAGCAAGATAATTATGTATTCCATGGTAGACAAATAGGATGTTTCAGTCACATCAAAACTCACTCGTGTAACTTGTTCATACCTTACAAATAAAATTCCTATACCTATTCCCATAAAAAAAACTATATATAGCGCTTTTTCTAAGTATTTTTACCATTTTAATATCCCCTTATAACGTTCATATACTAACTATTCAATTAGGAATGGAAAAACACCTTTTTTTAGCTACTTGCAAGGTAAACATTAATTATGAGGAAATAAACCCAGATAACATAATCCCCATAAGCATAAGTATGTTGCCAATTTTCATATTGAATTGGTTAGATTCAATCATAGAGGGGTTAATGAAGGGCGACGATCCTTTATTGAATCAGTTACCTGGACCTGACTGTTCAGCGTATGTACTTGACCCTAAAGCGGAGATTGACCTGACGATAGATAAACTCTTAAGGAGGAAGTCGGGGGATGGAGCAGGATATAGGACTGGTAAAGATACAGAGGCTTTAGAGGTGATTAGAGAGGTCTTTTTAAAAAAAGACCAAATGGTGTCATCTTGGAAGGTTTTTTGCTTTATCTGGAAAAGGACGAGACCAGAAGTACCCTTTGTTCCAAGCTCATCATATTAATGAAAGATCATTTGCATATACACTCATGACGTTTTGGAAGGGGCTGCCGCCTCTTTTTTTATTTTTTATACGTCTTTCTTCATATTAATAATTTAATTGCTTCAACTATTCATGATTGAGTTTTAAAAGGAGGAAAAAAGGAAAAAGTAAAGGGAAGCGTAGCTATTCATTAAACGGGGGGGAACAGGATATGAGATGGAAAAAAGGAATGCTGATCTATAACGAATGTGCAGGAAATAGTAAGGTGGAAAAGGCATTAGAGGAATGTCTCCCTATTCTGACACCCCAAATTGATGAATTTCTTATTCTTCAGACCAAGGAAAAGGGTGATGCTGACAAGTTTTGTTCGGAATATGGAGAAGGTATGGACGTAGTATTCGTTCTGGGAGGAGATGGAACGGTGCATGAATGTGTGAATGGTCTTTCTCCACTCGAACATCGACCGCTTTTGGGAATATTACCTGGAGGGACGTGCAATGATTTCTCCAGAACCTTGGAAATACCTCAAAATATCCGTCGTGCGGCGGAAACTATAGTGAACGGAAATGTCCGTATGATCGATGTGGGGAAGGCGGACGATCATTACCTTTTGAATTTTTGGGGTATTGGACTGATTACCGATACGTCAAACAATATAGATGAACAAGAAAAAAGTAAATTCGGAAAGATTGGTTATTTTTTAAGTGCAATTAGAACGATAGGCGATCAAGAACCGTTTCCTTTTAGAGTCGAATATGATGAAACGTGTGTCGAAGGAAAAGCTGTCATGATTTTAGTCTTGAATGGTAATTTTATCGGAACGAATTCAATGCCTTTTTCAATGGTCCAGCCAGACGATGGGCTGTTTGATATCGTCATCGTGAAAGAATCGAGCCTAAGTGTATTTAGGGAGATCTTAGCCATGAAGAGTTCGTTGACTGAAAGTGTCAGCTCAGAGTCAGGTGTCATGTATGTCCAGGCAAGAAAATTGAAGGTGGAAACCGAATTACCTCTCGAAGTCGATATGGATGGAGAGATTTATAATCAGACTCCTACACAGATAGACGTTCTGAAACATCATCTTGCTTTTTTGTCTCCTAGCTCAGGAGTATAACAGAATCAGACGCATTAAGAGTATATATTTATATTTATTCCTCCTTATTTCTGCATTTGTTTACAAAATAAGATAAAATATAAAATGATATTTCATTTTTTGCAGGAGGAACATACATGATATACCAGGTCCGATTGTTAAAGGGTATTTTTGAACCGCAAAGAAGCCGTTACCAATTGCAAAATGCGGAAGCGGTCACACGACTTTTCTGGAAATTAATAGGATTATATTTTCTTAGTGTCTTAGTTTTTTCAGTAAGTGGATATTTTGGAATTGGTTCAGAATCATTTTCTAAAAATATTACGAAGATGGATGTAAGTGAATTTGAAACGGGAAAATTACTGATTGTAATTGGAAATATGATTGCAGGATTGTTTTATCCTTCTATTTATATCTTTTTAGCTTCTTTATTCTTTTGGGTAGTATTGGATATCCCATACATAAAAACCGTGATTGTTCAAATGATTACGTTTAGTTTGCTCTTACTGGAGAAGGTTTTGTTAATTCCTCTTTTTGTTTTGATGGATATTGGGCATGATGCCAACCCCTTTTCACTTGGAGTCATCAGCCAGTACTTCATTCGAAGCGATTACTTTATTCATTTTTTTAGTGAAATCACCATTTTTCAAATTTTAATCATTTCTTTACAATATTATTATTTGAAGGTATATACGGAACGAAGCAAGGCCTTTGTCTTATCAATGATCATTCTATTTTATATTGCCTCGTGGTTTGCTAAAGCATTTTTAGCATATCTACAAGTTGGCGTATTCGTATAAGGTGGTGAGAAAAATGAAAAAGTGGAAATTAGCAGCCCTATCAGTAGCATCTTTGGCCTTGATATCGGGTAATATTTACTTGATTGAAAAAAAAGACAGTAAAGTGGAACGGACCGTTTTTACCGAAAGATGGACACAAGTTAAGAAAGATACCATAACTGAAACATTTCAAACAAAGGGAATCTTTAAACCGGCAGAAGAATATGATGTTTATTTTGATGCTAAAAACAATGATTTTCAGAAATTCCTGGTTCACGAAGGGGACGAGGTAACGGCTGGAACATCCCTGTTTGAATACACTACAACCGAACTGGATGCACTAAAAGATAATTTGGAAGCGGAAAAGGCTGCAACCGAAGGAGAAATCGTCGGAATTGATGAGTACATAAATAAGTTGAAAGCTTATCAAAGTGGTCTGACCCTGGATTCAAACAAAACGGTTATCGATGAGACAGTAGAAAAGAACCTAAATATAGACATCACCACTTCTTCCTCAGACTTAATTAAAAGTAATATTGAGCAGGAGATGTACAAGCAGGAACTTGAAAAAAATAGCTTGAAGGAAAAAGTGGTCATGCTAGAAGCACAATTAAGCTCAATTGAGGTGCAAACCAATGCCGTGGAGACGACAAGTGAAGCGGATGGTGTCGTGAAGAAGATCAATAAAAATTTAACGAATCCGATTATTTCAATTGCTTCTGCAGAAATGGCCATCGAAGGTTCCTTCTCTGAAGAAGAGTTAAAGAAGGCAGAGGTAGGGATGGAGATAAAAGCTAGTTCTCCTGATTTGAAAAAGAGGTTGGGCGGAACCATCAGCCGTATACATCCTTATCCCAAAGAGGAGCCAACCCTAAAGGATGAAAATCGCTATACATTCGAAGCGGAAATTGTAACGGAAGCAGAGAATAAGGAAGCGCTATTAGACGGTTCAAAGGTCGACCTTACCGTTATAACGAATGTGAAGAAGGGAGTCCCGACTGTTCCAACAGAAGCGATACATGAACGGAAGCAGCCGCATGTCTATAAAATGACCAATAAAGGGCATTTGAACCGACAATACTTTACAAAAGGGGCTCAAGCAAAAGGGAAGCAAGAGATGCTTAAAGGTCCAGCAGTGGGAGATGTCATCCTTTTAGAACCGAAAAAGGTAGTGAAGAACCACTCTTACTTCATTACCCCGCTCAAATTGGACAAGGTTCACTCTGCAACTTTTAAGAAACTATCCAAAAGGGAAAAAGTTAGATACATTTTACTAGGATTTTTGGAAAAATAATTTTCAGTTAAATCAAAAATGGCCATAATTTTTTACTGTTAAAACTAATTACCTATTTAAACAATAAGTGTAAACCCACGTAGCACTCAATATTCTTAATCCCCTCTGTACTTTCGGAGTGTGGGGAAAGAAAATATATTTACAGATTAATATTTTTAGTATAATATTTTAATATAAGTTAGCTCGCTTAATCTTATAAAAAAGAACGGGGGAACCAATTTTGCGGATTATATTCGCTAGGGGTGAATTCAGAGATGAAAGGGCCATTGTGTTTCCGATTCCTAACCCGACAGCTAACCCCGTAAGCGTCTTCGAGGGAACATGTGTGAATAACACGCCAATAGGGAAAATGACACGTAGGGTGTCTTTTTTTTAAGCGTAAGGATAGAAGTTTTTCAATATACAGAAAAATTTTTCTCTTTTTATTAGTATCTTGTTTCCCTTACCGAGACAAATGTTTTTACATCAAAGACTATATGGAAGGTGAGGAAATTAAATGAAGAAATTCAAACTGAGTTTAGCAAGCCAAATATTCATTGGTTTAATTCTGGGAATTATCGTAGGTGCTATATTTTATGGAAGTGAGACGGCACAAAGCTATCTACAACCATTAGGTGATATCTTCCTACGTATGATTAAAATGATCGTCGTTCCAATTATCGTTTCTAGCCTTATTGTTGCAGTTGCAGGCGTGGGCGATATTAAATCAGTAGGGAAATTAGGTGCCAAGTCACTATCCTACTTTATAGTAGTAACACTAGTTGCAATAGGCGTAGGTTTATTATCTGCCAATATTATTCAGCCTGGCGCGGGCGTAAATATGGGTGAGCTTGAACAAACGGATATTTCCACTTATGTTGACACAGCAGAAACTAAGCAACACGAATCCTTTATAGATACAATCGTTCATATTGTCCCATCTAATCCGATTAAAGCAATGGTAGAAGGCGATATGCTTGCAATCATTTTCTTCTCAGTCTTGTTTGGACTAAGCATTGCAGCTATCGGTGAAAAAGGAGTACCAGTATTCCGTTTCTTCCAAGGTGCTGCGGAAGGTATGTTCAATCTAACCAATATGGTTATGAAATTTGCTCCGATTGGGGTATTTGCACTAATCGGTGTGACAATCTCTAAATTCGGTTTATCATCACTAATCCCATTAGGAAAGTTAGCCCTTTCCGTATACGGAACGATGATTTTCTTCGTAGTTGTCATCCTGGGGCTCATTGCAAAATTTGTAGGCTTCAGTATCTTTAAGTTAATTGCCATTTTGAAAGAAGAATTGATCTTAGCATTTTCCACAGCAAGTTCAGAAGCGGTTCTTCCAAGAATCATGGAGAAGATGGAGAAAGCCGGTTGTCCAAAACATATCACCTCTTTTGTTATTCCGACTGGTTACTCATTCAACCTAGATGGTTCCACATTATACCAAGCTTTAGCAGCCATCTTCATTGCTCAAATGTACGGCATACATCTAAGTGCTTATGAGCAAATAACGCTAATGTTAGTGTTGATGATTACCTCTAAAGGAATTGCCGGTGTACCGGGCGTATCCTTCGTTGTACTTTTAGCAACATTAGGTACGGTGGGCATCCCAATTGAAGGACTTGCCTTCATAGCAGGTATTGACCGTATCCTTGATATGGGTCGTACTGTAGTAAACGTTATTGGTAACTCTTTAGCAGCCATCGTTATTTCCAAGTGGGAAGGTCAATTCAACCCTCCTGCCGAAAAAGGAAAACTCGAACAGGCTTCTTAATATAAGTCAAAACTCCAGGGTGATTGCACTCTGGAGTTTTTTTGTATTCAGATGAAAGTCGAAAGTAACTTATTGATGGACGATCCAGAAATGGGAGTCAGGGGAAAAGTTCATAGCCATATCGCTTTCATTAAATGAATCTTGGTGAAAGGTTTCCAAAACAGTCAGTTGGGCTTCTTCTAAGCAATCAAGGACTTCCTGCTGACTCGGGATATGAAGATAGGCCTCTTCTTGGTGAGACTTTCCCTTTGTGAAGATATCACCGAACTCATATAGCCGTTCATCCTGTTTACTATCACACCAAATCATTTCTTCCTGTTCCCAAAAATTAAGATACCTTTCATTACTGTCGCGAATCGGTGTGGTGAATAGGAAACGGCCTCCTGGTCTAAGTATGCGTTTGATTTCTTTCAAAGCGAGAATGCGGTTTTTTCGTTGAGGGATCTTCATTAAACCATGAAAGGAAAAGAGTGCATGGTCGAATGACGAGTCGTTGAAAGGGATTTCCGTGGCATTCCCAAGAAAGAATGGAATCTCCATATTTTCATCTTGTGAAAACTTCCGGGCTTCTTGAATCTTGGAGGGTGAAGGGTCCAGTCCGGTTATATGATGAAACCCATTCTTGTATAGAGCAAAGGTCGTCCTCCCTGTACTACATCCAATATCAAGGATGGAGTCGGCTTGATGAAAGTATTTATCGAATGCAAATTTTTCGAGTTCCCAAAGATCCCAATTTTTTGATGCATCGGCGATAGCGTCTTCCTGCAAGCGATTGATGAAATCATCTTTTTCTATTTTATCCATCATTCATCCTCCAAACCTTTATTTTTACTATAATATGGAAATCCATACCTGTCTAGTTTCTTATTTTTACTACTATTTTATATACACTTCGTGAATATTAAAAAGTTTGATAAAATAGAACTATTGATGAAAGGCTCGGAGGGAATATAATCATGAAAAATGAAGGTAATGACATCTTATATATGCATATGCAGGCTTCCGAAAGATTTGTCCTTTTTAATGGCCTTAATTTTCGAGAATTCTCTTATTCCTTACCGCATAGCTTGAATTCCATCTTATTATTGAAACATCAATATGATGGTGGGGAGTACGATTTGAATGTCTTGCTGGAGAGCGTGTCATCTGAGAATGTTTATAAGCTACTTAAAGAGGATGTTCGTGCATATGGAGATTTCTGTTGGGTCGATTTTAAGGAAGCGGATTGTCTAGAAGAATTGGACGGCAGGGAATTAGCGGAACTCCTATATGTGGGGCATACTAAAAATCACTTAGAACCCCCTTTCTTTCACAAACTGAATAATCAATTTGTCTATCTGGCCCAAGATGATGGATGGTTTAATAAAATTTACTTTCGTTCGATTTCAACGTACTATAAGATGCTGGGAAATTTACTTCCGTTGAAGCTTGAACCATTGAAAGTCGAAAGAACATGGTTAGGAATGAGGAAGAAAAAAGAATTGCCGGCAATTCCTTTGGATATTATTTCTTCCCTGGCTCCTATATTGGCGGAAGGTATAGTTTTTTCTTTTAGACATGTGAAGATTACAAGGACCAAAATCGAGATCCCAGCATGGATCGTGGGAGATTATTTGAACATGGATGAAATGCATGATGATTTCTTAGATAGAAAAGAACAAGGACCTGATGCCTTCATTACTTTTCATCGTAAAGAAAAGGTTTGGGAGAGCGTTATCAACACGACGCTATATAAATAACTTCTTTAGCTAATTAAGGGTTTGGGTCGTAGGACTTGCAACTGGGTGCATAAACTTCTAATTATAGCTATAGAAGGGGGAACTTTCACTTTTCCCGTTTTAGTGTAAAGTGTTACAATGGAATATGGTTAAAAGAATATTGGAGGGTAATAACTCATGAAAACTAAACTTGGTTTGCTTTATGGTGGGAAATCTGCGGAACATGATGTTTCTTTGCAGACAGCTTTAGCAGTCATTAAAGCTCTCGACTTAGCAAAGTTTGACATATATCCGATTTACATAACAAAAGAAGGTTCTTGGGTAAATGGTCCAAAGTTGACTGGCCCGGCAAAATCCGTGGAGGAATTGGCTTTATCATCCGATAAATTGACTTCTCCTTTGTCATTGCAAGCCCATTTAACTGATGAAAATAGTGGTTCCACGGGATATGATGTCATTTTCCCTCTTCTACATGGACCGAATGGCGAAGATGGAACAGTGCAGGGGATGCTTGAGCTGTTGAATCTTCCTTATGTGGGAAATGGGGTACTGGCTTCATCCGCAGGGATGGATAAGGTCATCATGAAAAATATTTTTGCACAGGCGGGATTACCGCAAGTTAACTATACATGGTTCATCCGCTCGGAATGGGAGAGTAACACAGAACGGTCCATTGAGAAGGTGGAAGAAGTATGTGGGTACCCTTGTTTTGTAAAACCGGCTAATTTAGGCTCAAGCGTAGGAGTCAGCAAATGTAATAATGCTAATGAGTTGAAGAAGGCAGTCGCAGAAGCATTTCAATTCGATCGGAAAATCATCGTTGAAGAAGGAGTCATCGCCCGTGAAGTGGAGTTTGGCGTGATCGGGAATGATACCCCATCTTGTTCTGTGGCAGGAGAAATCATTCCTAAGACAGACTTTGACTTCTATGATTATTCAGCTAAATACGTCGACGGAAATTCAGCGATGGCCATACCTGCCGAAATAGAGGAAAGTCAATATAAAGCTTTATCTCAAATGGCAATCACAGCCTTTAAGTCATTGGACTGTTCAGGACTCGTCCGGGCCGATTTCTTTTTGACGAAAGATGGAAAGGTCTATATTAATGAAGTGAATACGATGCCTGGCTTTACGCCATTCAGCATGTTCCCGCTATTATGGAAGCACACGGGTCTTGAATATCCACAATTAATAGAAGAACTTGTGAAGCTTGCTTTAGAGCGCTATGAAGAAAAACAACAAATTAAATATACAGTGTAAGCGGTAATGTAAAGTGGGTTCCTGTATTTCAATTATACGCAGGACTTACTCTAGCAAGCAGGAATCGGTTCTCCATGCCGATTGCTGCTTAGTTTGGTTATAAAGAAAATGGAAGATTTAGTTCGATGAACGAAGGAGGAACGAAAGTGATAAAGAGAACGTTGAAACAAATATCTGAGATGGTAAATGGATTGAACGATAGTAAGGTATTTGAACCCATTGAAATTCATGGTGTAACCATCGATTCAAGAGCGGTTACGAAAGGATGCTTGTTCGTTCCGTTAAAGGGAGAGCAAGTCGATGGCCATCAATATGTCAGAAGTGCCATTGCGCAGGGAGCATCCGCTTCTTTTTGGCAGCAGGATATTCCGAATCCACCTACTGATTTACCAATCATCCTTGTGGAAAATACTGAAAAGGCATTACAGCAATTGGCACGCGCTTATCGGGACCAATTGAATATTAAAGTCATTGGAATAACGGGGAGCAATGGTAAAACCACTACGAAAGATATGACGGCTGCCCTGCTGGCCACTACCTATAAAGTCCATAAGACGAATGGTAACTTCAATAATCATCTTGGATTACCACTTACTATCCTATCCATGGATGAGGAAACAGAAGCAGCCGTTTTAGAAATGGGCATGAGTAGTCGTGGGGAAATCGAATTTTTATCCAAGCTAGCAAAACCAGATGTAGCCATTATTACAAATATAGGCGAATCGCATTTGTTGGATTTAGGCTCGCGAGAAGAAATCGCCAATGCGAAGCTAGAAATCGTGGAGGGATTGCCACAGGGCGGAACGCTTATTTACCATGGTGACGAACCTTTGCTGGAAAGCCGGATTCAAAAGCAATTCCCCCATTTACGTGTCCTATCCTTCGGACGTACGGAGCGGAATGACTTGTTCCCATTGACGATTACCCAAGAGGCAGACAGTACCTCGTTTACACTTGGGGGAGAGAATCAAGGTGACTATCAAATCCCGGTTTTGGGTCAGCATAACGTGCTCAATGCATTGGCTGCCATTCTTGCCGCAAAAGAACTGAATATAGGTAACGAATCCATCCATAAGGGTTTAGAAGCCATTCGCCTTACAAACATGAGGATGGAGATGGTCGAAGGCATAAATGGGCAGAAAATCATTAATGATGCTTACAATGCCAGCCCCACTTCCGTCAAGGCAGCAATTGAGCTGATTGAGGGTCTATCCGGTTTTAGGAATAAAATCCTTGTACTTGGAGATATGTTGGAGTTAGGAGCAAGCGAAAAAGATTTCCACTTGAGAATAGGTGAACTGATAGCGGTTGATCAAATTGATAAGGTCTTTACATATGGACCGCTTGCCGAATATATTGCTAAGGGTGCACGTAAAACATTTGCAGCTGAGAATGTTCAATCTTTTCAAGATAAACAACAATTAATAGAAGCGCTACAGACTTCTACTGATGCCCATGATTTAATTTTGGTCAAAGCTTCAAGAGGCATGAAGTTAGAAGAAGTCGTAAAAGCCTTGCAAAAATGATGAGAAATAGAAAAAGAGCCGATTTCATTATGAAATCGGTTCTTTCTCTATTGGACGCTTAAAACAAGGTACCAGCAATGATGCAGATATCATCATTGATTTCGGAATGCTTCATCCTGGAGAGTAATAATTCATGAAGAAGATCTGATGTATCTAAGTGGACATTATCTATAAACTCCTGTTCAATCTTATCGAATCTATGAATGGTATGGTTACTGGGAGACTCAGAAAGCCCGTCGGTATATATAACGAAACGACTCCCAGCTTCATAGTGAATGGACCCTTTTTCTATAGGCATATCTGGTACAAGCCCTATAGGCATCGAGCCATTACTTAAAATTTGCAATTCATTATTGCAAGGGGAATACATCATTGCAGGAGGATGCCCATTGTTAACATATTCAATAATTCGAGCGGCCGTATCCACAAAAGCAATGAAGGCCGTAAAGTATGGGGCATTCGTATTTTCCTTTTGATACTCCTGGAACAGATGGCCCATATGCTTGTTCAGTTCTTTCGTAATGAAGGTGGGGTCTTTTACACGCTTGATAAGCCCAGGCATTAAAGAGCGGATAGACATGCTGATGAGTGCGGCTTGAATTCCTTTTCCACAAACATCGATGATGATGAACCCGTATTTCCCGTCCTCGACCTCCTGCCAGTAAAATAAATCCCCCGACAGCTCACTTGATGGCTGGAAAAGCCCCTGGATTTCGATATCTTTCTTTTGTATGGATGTAGGAAGGACAAGCTGTTGAAAGTTTTGAGCTACACGCAAGTTTTGCTTAACTTTAAGTCCGATATTTACTAGTTCCTGTTCCTTCATCTTCGTTGAGTATAACTGCATGCTAATATTCTGAAGAGCTTTCAATTTCAGCTTAATCTCCACTGGGTCTGCAGGGAAGGCCATCGACTCATAAATCGTTTTTTTGGGTAAGGTCTGTGGATCCTTTAACTTTTTTGAACGCTTATAAATGAATAGTATGGGTATCTCATAAGACTCGGCTAAAGCAAATAAGGCGGTTTGTTGGGAGGAGTCTCTCGAAAGGTATAAAGGTAGGATGAATAAGGATTGCAATAAGTCCGTCTTATTTCGAAACAGATGTTGTTGTCCTACCGGGTCTTCTAAAAAAATGACTTTCTTGTCTAGTGTTTGTAATACAAGGCTAAAGTCTCTACATTCTGGGATATCCAACGTATATATATTCATATAACCCCCTGATATTTGTTAGGTTGTGCATGTGCAGGACTATTATACTATACAAAGACACATTTCATGCTTTTTTTGCACAAGAATTCATAATATTGTTGATATTACTGCATGTTTATTGGGTTATAATGTAAAATATGGTAGGTATAAAGTCTTACAAAGGGAAGGGGAAATACAGTTGAGTGGGTGTCCATTTACATCATTATTTAGTTTGAAAAATAAGGAATCATTGAAGAAACAAGAGAAGCAGCCTACAGTCCCCATTAAAATAGGATCTACTCCGACTCGTGCACCTATATTCTCGGAAATTGAAAAGGGAAAGAATGCTCTTCAGCTTATGTTTGTGAATTTGGAGGAACAGGATATTACGACACTTATGAGTCTAAAGCCTATTATGGAAAAGAACGTTGAAAAGATAGTGGACGCTTTTTATGCTCGCATTTCGGAAATTCCCAACCTAACCATGATCATACAGGAACATTCCACTATACATAGGTTAAAGCAGACATTAGAGAAATATATTCTGGATATGGTTTCGGGGGACGTCGGGGAGAAGTACGTGGTACGACGTAAGGTTATTGGTAGTGTGCATAACCGGATAGGTCTTTTCCCAGAGTGGTATATCGGTGCCTTTACCATCATTCAACATGAGGTCCTACAGATGTTGACCCGTGAGTGTGATAGTTGGCAAGAAGCCCAGGGTTATTATTACTCATTTCAAAAGCTTTGTTCATTCGATATGCAAATTGCGATCCAGACTTATATAACGTCTTATACATCATCCATGATGAAGCTAAACGAGATTGAGGAGCTTCAATACCGTTTGAATGACTCTTCTTCCATCTTGGCGACTAGTGCGAAACAAACCATGGCTTCGCTAGCCGAACGGGATACTTGGGTCCAAAGTATGCTCGACGATATTGAAGAGATTAATACTGGGTCAAAAGCGATGATCCATCATGTTGAAACAGGAAAAAGCAATGTGTCGAGGGCTTTGAAAAAAGTCGATGATGCCGTGGACTTAATCGAAAAAGTTAAGAACTTAACAGAGGAACTGAATGAGAACTCCTTACATATTGGGCAAGTGGTACAAACGATACGCGTCCTATCTAACCAAACCAATATTCTATCGCTAAATGCAGGGATTGAAGCAGCTCGAGCAGGCCAACATGGAAAAGGTTTCTCAATAGTGGCACAAGAAGTTAGGAACCTTGCCCGCAAAACCGAGCTATCACTTGATTCCATTCAACAACAGGTGACGTCAGTCCAGAAGACGGTAATGAAATTTGATGAGAGTTTTCAAAGTATCGTGGATGAAGCGAGATTCTTTGGACATGTAAATAAAGAAATCATAGATATCCTGGATGATTCGGTAAGAAGTGTAAAAGAGAGCGACAACAAAATCAGCCATTTAGGCGGAGAGATTGGAGAATTTAGATCAACGTTTGAGGAACTCACATCGGCTTCTTCCCAAATAGCAGAGATGGCTGAGCAATTGAGCTCATTGAATAGTGAACTATCGCAGAAGTTCAAGGGTTAATGGATACTAAATTAAAGAGGTGACCTATGATGAAAGGGTACCTGGAATTTGAAGGGAAAACGTATGCATCAACGTATGAAATGACACAAGTTCTTCTAGAACAGGCGAATGAAAAGATTATTCGCATCGATGTGGGTGAACGGCCAAACACTCCCAAGGAAAGGCTTCCGATAAAGTTGTGGCTGTTGCAAATCGATCGATGCGTGGAAGAAAATATTACTTTAGAAACAAAAGCAATAATAGGTTCAGTCTGGAGCCAGTTTTACCGATTAGAACATCAGGAAGATTATATTCATCCATATCTTTCAAAAACTTTGGAGCAGATTCAAAATGCCAATAAAAAAAATTCAGGTTAGACAGTTGAATGTGAAAACGCTCGCCCAGACTGTAAATGAAATCATGCAGGAATTTGAAATGTTTAAGGTAAAGGATAGCTCTGAATTTTTGTTCTTTAATGTGAAATTAGTGATTTGGGAACTTTTATCGAACGTTATACAACATGAAGGTCAGGATAAAGCAGATCTAGAGATTGAGGAAGAAGCCTTCGAGAGAATCTCCATAAAAATTCATTCATTTGCTGGAGGGTTTAATTGGGAGAGCTATAGGAAGATGGAATGCCCCGATGTGAGTAATGAAGGGGGCAGGGGCTTATACTTGATCCAGCAATTATGTGAGTTTTCCTTTGATGAGGCAGGAAAAAGAGCTACAGCGGTATTTAATGTGAAAGAGGTGGTGGGCGCGCATGCTTCATGTCCATATTGATCAAAATACGTTTAATGTGCATATCTTAAGTGATATTCATTATGAGAACTCGTCCTATCTTGAAAGGCTCTTGAATACCTTCCAGGTTCCGGATAATATAGATCGCCTTCAAATCGATTTATCAAAAGTGAAATTTATTGATAGCACCGGCATTAGTTTCCTCGTTAAATGGTTATATCCATTATCCGCAAACTTGGAAATAGAAATGACGGGTGCAACGAAGCCTGTGAAAAAGATATTGTCCATTTGTAAAATGGAACAATTCGTTTTATTGGTCTAAATGGGAAGGAGTTCGGGTACCATATGGGTACCCGGCTTTTTTTTATTTCGGAATCGGTTGGGCATCGTTCCTTATTTCACTTCTAGGAGAAAAACCCGATGAATGGGTATCAAGACTATTGTTTTTGGGGGAAATGGATATTTGACATGTCGGCTTCCCGCCGTATTCTTTATAAGTAACGATGGATACGAAAATATCCTTTATTGCAATAACAGTTTGAAAATGGTAATATGAAGTATGAGTTTAAATGTCTTATCATTGATGAATAATTAATTAGATTAATCAGGTTGAGGCAACATTTTGTTTCTTCTTTCATGTTTTTCATGAGGTTTTTTGAGATTATTTTAGATTAAATAGGCCGCGCGTCTGGTCATATATAAAAGCTGCGTACCACAGTGGCTTTAGTAGCTAATAGGGAAATAAGCTGCATTTAGCGTCTTTCCACTTCTGCACATCCTCAACGCACCGGGCCTGTTTTGTATAAGAATCTTGGCGCTCGTCAAGTTTTATTCAGACAGACTTTTAAGTCTGTGGAATAATAGGTGCAGCAGCCCTCACCTGAAATAAAACGGTGAATAACCGTTTATGCTACTTTTAATTTTCCATTTTGAATTTAATTTTGGTTACATGCACTTTTAAAAAGATGGGCGTATGTTAAAAATAAGTCTACACGTGCGCAATGCATTAAATGCCAGTGAAACGCAAGTACTGGTATATTTCCTTTTTAAAAAATCATATTGAGTTCATTAGAGCTAAAAGGTAGATATTCTTTTAGGTGATAATGATAAACTTTTTCATAAGAATAAAGTAGAACATCTGTCATGATGATGAGGATTTGAACTAATCAATTCGTGCATTGAATGCACGTGTAAATTTACGATATAAAAAGGAGTACGAAAACATTGACATTGTTTAGCGAATTAGGTTTAGATAGAACGTCTATGAAATCAATAGAAAAAATGGGATTTGAAGAAGCGAGTCCGATTCAAGCCCAAACGATTCCTCTAGCACTTGAAGGTAAAGATATTATTGGTCAAGCGCAAACGGGAACAGGTAAAACAGCAGCATTCGGTATTCCATTGATGGAAAACATCGATATTGCCAACGAAAATGTGCAAGGGATTGTTATTGCACCTACTCGTGAGCTTGCCATTCAAGTTTCTGAAGAACTTTTCAAACTTGGTTACGGAAAGCGCGCTCGTGTATTAGCAGTGTACGGAGGACAAGACATCGACCGTCAAATCCGTGCCTTAAAGAAAAAACCACATATCATCGTTGGTACACCTGGTCGTCTGTTAGATCATATCAAACGTAAAAACATAAAATTAGGTGGAGTTCACACTGTAGTCCTTGATGAAGCGGATGAAATGCTTAACATGGGATTCATTGAGGATATCGAGTCTATCCTTTCAACGGTTCCTGATGAAAGACAAACATTGCTTTTCTCAGCTACAATGCCTGACCCAATCCGTAAAATTGCAGAACGTTTCATGCATGAACCAGTTCTTGTTCGTGTAAAAGCGAAAGAGATGACTGTTGACCGCATCGAACAATACTACTTGGAATTAAGAGAAAGTGAAAAATTCGATACATTAGCACGTCTTTTCGATATCCAAACACCAGAACTTGCCATCGTATTCGGACGTACAAAACGTCGCGTCGATGAATTGTCTTCTGCATTGAATATCCGTGGCTATAGTGCTGAAGGAATTCACGGTGACCTTAGCCAAGCGAAGCGTATTTCTGTATTGAAGAAATTCAAAGAAGGAAATCTTGATGTCCTTGTCGCTACGGACGTAGCCGCTCGTGGACTTGATATTTCCGGTGTAACGCATGTATACAACTTTGATATTCCTCAAGACCCAGAAAGTTACGTTCACCGTATCGGTCGTACAGGACGTGCCGGTAAACATGGTATTGCAATCACATTTGTAACACCAAGAGAAAGAGGGCAACTTCAAGCAGTTGAACATACAACTAGAAAACGTATGGAGAGAATGAAAACTCCTACTTCAACTGAAGCGTTGCAAGGGCAACAAAAAGCAGTAACGGAGAAAGTTCTTTCTGCAATCGAGAATGACGATTTATCGTTATACCTTGGTCAAGCTGAAGAGTTATTAAAACAACATAGTGCAGCTGATTTAGTTGCAGCTATGCTTAAGTCAATGACGAAAGAACCGGATCAAACTCCGATTAAATTAACTGAAGAATCTCCTTCAATGCGTCGTAACCGTGGTGGAAGCAGTTCGTCTAACAGACCGCGTAATGGACGTAGTTCTTCAGGCAGAAAAGATTACGGTAGCGGGGCAAACAAACGTCCTAGCTCGAACCGTAAATCTAATGGCTATGGCAACCGTAGCACAAGCCAAAAAAGAGAAAAATCTAGCAATTAATTGAAATGAATTTCGATAAATAAGTCGCTCATCTGAGCGGCTTATTTTTTATTCAATAAAGTGTTTAAGTGGATGTTTTTGTAATAAATAGAATTAAATGAATGAGGTAGTTGTAAGAAAAGTTTGAATTCTGTACAATGAGGTATATCAAATTGGATGCACACCAATGTGTGGAATAACAAGAGCATTCATTTTAAATCGGAAAAGGAGGGTACTATGGAACCTCAAAGCCTCATATCCCATAAGGCACTGACTGCTTGGAAATTCAGTGGGCTTATTGGCTGTTCAATCATTTGGGTTTTGAGCTTGGTCATTTTAGTGCTGACGATCATTCAAGGGTGGACTTATTGGATCTTTGGAGCGTTGCTTATCTTCTCTTTCGTTCAATGTTACCTGACCGTATTTTTGATTCCTTCTTTACGCTGGAAAAGATGGCGTTATGACGTGCGAAATACGGAGATTGATATCCAAAGTGGGATTTTTGTGATTAAAAGGACCCTCATCCCGATGATTCGGGTACAGCATGTTGAAACGAAGCAAGGCCCCTTATTAAGGAAGTATGATTTGGCATCCGTGGAAATATCCACAGCTGCAACGGTGCATATTATACCTGCTCTGGATTTAACGGAAGCGGATGAATTACGGCACTATATTTCCAGGATGGCCAGTGTGGAGGAAGAAGATGTTTGAACCGAAACGGCTTCACCCCATTGCTGTCCTTCTCAATATCATTAAATCGATAAAAGAGTTGGTTTTGCCATTCTTGATAGTGATCGTGTTACCAGGGCAAAATAATGATGTCCCGGGATGGGTCCAGCCATTAGTTATCGGCGTCGTTGTGCTCTTGCTCGTTATTCGTGCTTTCATACAATGGTTGCGCTTTACATACCGGTTAGAGTCCGGGGAGCTCAGGATAGAATCCGGCGTATTCATCAGGAAGAAGCGTTATATTAAGTTTGACCGGATACATAGTATCGATATTTCAGAGGGGATTATCCAACGCATATTCAGGCTTGTGAAAGTGAATATCGAAACGGCTGGTGGCACTCAGGCTGATGCCGTTTTGTCCGCCATTAGAAAAAGCGAAGCGAATCAGCTGAATACAATAATTATTGAGGAGAAAAAGAAAAAAACTTCTTCTGACATCCTTGAAGGGGAACGTACAGAAGAAGATTTACACGTCGTGGAAAAAGATAGAGCTTCCTCTACTTTTAAGCAAGCGTTGCCTCAACTTTTTGTTATGGCGGCAACGTCGGGGGCAATCGGTGTATTCTTATCCGGTGGAATCGCTTTTATATCACAGTTCGATGAAATCATTCCTTTTGAAAAAATCTTCAAGAATTATGAAGAGTATATCGGGCTCGGGTCAGTCATACTAACTGGTTTTGCCATTTTGGGCTTATTGGTCGTTTACGTGTTGGCCACTGTGAGTATGGTCATTAGATATGCCAACTTCACCGCTTTGAGGACAGGTGAGGAGCTTGTTATTACAAGGGGATTGTTGGAGAAAAAACAATTAACGATTCCCATCCGCAAGGTCCAGGGGATTCGGATCATGGAAAATCTCGTACGTAAGCCATTGGGATTGGCCACTGTGTATTTGGAGTATGCTGGGGGAAGTGTGGAAGATCGTGAAAGTCTTTCCATCATGCTCTTTCCGTTAATTAAAAAGAAACACTTGCCTGATAAAATCCAAGAATTTTTACCAGGCTATGAAACGGTAGTGGATATAACGCCTTTGCCTAGACGTGCTTATTATCGTTATGTCATCCGCAAAGCAATCGTATTCATCCCGATTATCGCGGTCCTCATATGGTTCTTCAGAACATGGGGATTTTTCTCCTTATTACTGATTCCACTTGCCTTCCTTTGGTCCTATTTGCAGTTCATAGAGGCCGGGTGGAAGACCCAGGGGGACTTATTGATACTGAGCAGCCGTTTAATCTCCAAGCAGACTTTAATCATGCCAAGAAACAGGATTCAATCGCTTACATATAAAAAGGGATATTTCCAGAAGCGAAGCCATTTAGCGACGATATCAGCTTCCATAAAGTCAGGAATCAGCTCCCAAGTGGGTACAGTGGTTGATATAGAAGATAAGGATTGCCATCTAATTGAAAAGTGGTACCTGCACAATAAGTAGCCGACTCCGTATTTAGAGTCGGCTGTTCGGTTTACCATTTTTTTCTCCAGAAAAGGGGCGCTGTCAAAAAACCGGCAGCCAGTCCCGCTAAATGACCGACAATGTTTATTTGTGGCTGAATAAATGTCATAATTACTGCAATGCCTGTTAACGTATAAACCGTATTTCTTTCATTGGTGGAAAAGTTGCTTTTATGAAAGAGGACAAGATAGAGGTAGAAGCCTAGTATGCCAAAAATTGCGCCGCTTGCACCTACGTGTGTATATGTGAGTGGCAGTAACAAGTAAGTGGCGATATTGGCTAGGATACCGGTCATTAAAAAAAAGATGGCGAATTTAACAAAGCCAAGGTATTTTTCGAGGGCTGGACCGAAGATGGCAAGAGAAAACCCATTAAAAAGTAAATGTGTAAACGTCCCATGCAGAAAAATAGGTGTAATCAAACGCCACCATTGGCCCTCGGCAATGTACAGGTTCACGCCTGTACCATAATAAAAAAGAACATTACCAGGAAACAAAGGGAATAGGTTGAAAACAAACACGATCATCATCATGAACATGAGGCCGGTTACGGCGCGATAAGAAGACACGTATTCGCGAAAACTTTCTGTTCTTGTAAACATGGAATTCTCCTTATTATTGGATTTCTATACATATAATATCATTTTTTAGGAGGTATCGTCCTCTGATAATATGCAAGATAGTAACTTAGTAGAAGAGGTGTTGAAGTGATTAAAGGAATTGGTGTGGATATAACGGAGTTGGATAGGATTGAATTGCTGCTTAGTCGGCAGCCTCGCTTCAAAAATCGCATATTAACCGATTCAGAAATTTTACTGTTTGATAAGTTGCAAGGCAGAAGGAAGATTGAGTATTTTGCTGGCCGTTTTGCTGCCAAGGAAGCCTTTTCAAAAGCAGTGGGGACTGGAATTGGGAGGCATCTATCTTTCTTGGATATAGAAATTGTTTCAGATGGAAATGGAAAGCCCATGATTATCAAGCCATTTTCTGAAGGTGTCCATCTTTCAATCAGTCATAGCCGTGACTATGCGATTGCCCACGTCGTAGTTGAAGGGGACTGATTGAGTTTGTCTTATCGGGTCATAAACCTCAAGGTTGTCTCATATACATTTAGTGCTATAGGGAGACAAGGCCCGGTAAAAGGTACATGGCAGAGTAGGTGCTCTCAAAAAGGTTTTGGCAGGACGGGAAAAGTCGTGTCTAAAATCTTGGGATGCAAGTCATCAGTCGAGCCAATGTCCGGATCCTGCCTTTTCCTCTCCCTTTTACGTTCAAATGACAAAAAGGGGTTGAAAAGATGAAGAAGATGGTAATGCTTTTTGCAGGGATCATGCTCTTGCTTGCTCTTTCTGCTTGCGGCCAAAAATCACAGGGTGATGTAGTGAGCGATTTAAATGAAAAGATTGGGGAAATGAAGGGGTATAAGGCAAACGCGAAAATGACGCTGAAGATGGGGACGGAGCCTCAAGTGTACACTGTGGAAATTTGGCATAAAAATCCTGCGTTTTACCGAGTGAATCTAAAAAATGAAGAGAAGGACCAGAGTCAAATGATTTTGAAAAACGATGATGGTGTGTATGTACTGACGCCCGCTTTGAACAAAAGCTTCAAGTTTCAAAGTGAATGGCCGGAAAACAGTAGCCAGGCCTATTTGTATGAATCATTGGTGAAAGATATCACGGAAGATAAAAGCGCAACATATAAAGAAACGGATAAGCATTATGTTTTCGAGACCAAAACACGCTACCAAAACAATAAGATGCTTCCTTTTCAAGAAATCACACTCAATAAAAAGGACCTATCCCCGGTAAGCGTTAAGGTCATGGATCCGGATAAAACAGCATTAGTCCTGGTGGAATTCTCTAAAGTGAAATTTGATACGACATTCGACAAGGATGCATTCGATATGAAAAAGAACATGACAAGTGCCCAACTTGAAGCTCCTGTCATGGCAGAAGTGAAGGATGAAGGATTTTCCGTTAAATATCCATCCAATCTTGATGATATGAATCTAACAGAAGAAAAGAAAATTGCAGCTGATGGGGGAGATCGTGTCATCCTGACCTATGAAGGGTCAACTAGTTTTACATTAGTGCAAGAAAAAGCTAAAGTAGTCCAAACCTCTGTTTCTACCAATGTCAATGGAGAGCCTGTCGACTTAGGTTTTACAGTGGGGGCGATGACGGGAAATACAGTAGCCTGGACCTTTGAAGGTGTGGATTACATGTTAGCTTCGAAGGACTTAACACAGGAAAAGATGATAGAAATAGCCCGTTCTGTTGGTGGAGATTCTGTTAAGTAAGGCGAAGAATTCAATCAAGCTAGGCTTTCCCACAATTACATTGGGCTGGGAGGGCCTTGGCTTGCCATTGAATAGAAGAATATATCTGTACTGAAGTAATCGGTCGTTTAGTCGGTATATAAAATTTTGGTAAAAAAAGCACTTTATCTTTCTATCCGTTAGTAATAGAATGGGCTATAATAAAAAACAAACTTCTATAATGAGAAGAAATCGTTATTGGTGATGTCAGAAAGAAGGAACGGGTTTTGGAAACACAAGGGTTTCATCGTGATACTTGGGCAGAAGTGAACTTAGATAGTGTGTATGAAAATATTTCAACCATGAAGAACAGACTACCGTCCAGTGTTAGTCTGTTTGCTGTGGTCAAAGCAAATGCATATGGTCATGGAGATTACGAAGTGGCTCAAACTGCATTGCAAGCAGGTGCCGACTTTTTATGTGTCGCATTTCTTGATGAGGCACTAGCATTAAGAGAAAAGGGAATAACCGCCCCCATTTTAGTTCTAGGGGCTTCGAGACCCGAAAGTGCTGGGATAGCTGCCGGACATGGCATATCGTTGACTGTTTTTGATCGTGATTGGTTAATAAAGGCAAGTCATATACTCAAGGCAGGGCAGGTTCTGGACGTTCATGTGAAAGTGGATAGTGGGATGGGCAGAATTGGTGTTCGTACGACAGAACAGCTCAAGGAATTGGAAAGTTCAATTCAACAGGAAGCATGCTTCAACTTTCAAGGGGTATTCACTCATTTTGCAACGGCAGATGAACTGGATACGGATTATTATGAAAAGCAACTTGAATTATTCAAAAAAATGCTATCGGTATTGACTAGGAAACCTCCTTACATTCATGCTGCTAATAGTGCAGCGTCCTTAAGGTTCCCTGAAGCCGATTTCAATGCAATCAGAATGGGAATCTCCATGTATGGGTTAAGCCCCTCCCAAGAAATGCTTGGTCTTTTACCATTTCCTTTGAAACAGGCGATCTCTTTAAAAACCAAGATCGTCGCCGTTAAGCAACTCGCTAAGGGCGATAGTGTCAGCTACGGAGCTACGTATACGGCTAGTGAGGATGAATGGATTGCTACTTTGCCGATCGGGTATGCCGATGGTTGGATCCGTAAGCTTCAAGGGCAGGAAGTTATTGTAGAAGGACAAAGGGTCCCCATCGTAGGCAGGATTTGCATGGATCAGTGTATGATCAAATTACCTCGTCCTTTCCCGGTGGGAACGGAAGTGACCCTAATTGGCGAGAATGGAAATGAGTCGATATCGGTAGATGAAATAGCGACCAAGCTTGAAACGATCAATTATGAGGTAACATGCATGTTAGGAGCGAGAGTTCCACGGTTATATCTGAAAAACGGCATGTTTAGCCATGTACGCAATATACTATTAGGATAGACGGGATTGTAAGAAAATCCAAAGTTTGTGAATAAGAAATCCATTATTATGCTGATAATAGAATGGAGAAATGGAATATACTCTTTGCAGATAGGAATTTTAATGGTAATATTGAAAAGGATATATAATAAAGGTGTGTAGTGATGGTGGAGGTGTATGTTTGTGTCTGAATCCAGCGCAACAAGAGAGATATTAATTCGATTACCTCAAAATTTTTTAACTGAACTAGATGGGTATGCGAGTGAAGAAAATGTTAATCGCAGTGAATTTATTTATCGTGCCACAAAAATGTATCTTCGCGAACGTAAAAAGAAAGAATTTCGCGAATCAATGAAACGCGGTTATATCGAAATGGCGGCCATTAATTTGACGATTGCTTCTGAAGCTTTTCAAGCTGAGTTCGAGGCTGGGCATTGCGTTGAACGTTTAGTTAGCGGAGGCTGAGCCATTGATTGTTGTAAAGCGTGGTGACGTGTACTTCGCAGACCTTTCTCCGGTAGTAGGGTCAGAGCAAGGTGGAACCCGTCCGGTACTCATTCTACAAAATGATATTGGTAATCGCTTTAGTCCGACTGTGATAGTGGCAGCCATTACAGCTCAAATTCAAAAAGCGAAATTGCCTACACATGTTGAGATTAATGCGAAAAAGTACGGATTCGAACGTGATTCTGTCATTTTACTGGAACAGATCCGTACAATTGATAAGCAGCGTTTAACTGATAAAATAACACATCTTGACGATCCTATGATGCAAAAAGTCAATGAAGCTCTGCAAATTAGCTTAGGTCTGATTGAGTTTTAAAGAAAAAGTTTCCCGTCATTACGGGCGTTATTATAATTCGAATTCTATAAGGTAAAACTGGCGATTCCTTTTCTATAGGAATCGTTTTTTTTGCATACAAACTTTTGAGTGTATCGGTCAGTTTATCAAAAAATGATGGTGAAGCTATCGATTAAAGTTACTAAATAACCATTAAGCAGGAAATGGGAGGATTTTGACGAATAACAATTAGATAAGGGGTGTAAAGTGCTTGCAACGGCATTCCATTCCATTGATGTTTCTTGATGTGAATCTTGGGTAAAATGATGTGTTAGGACTATAAGGATCGATATATAGGATTGAAATAAAACTAAAATTGGAAAAGATTACAGTTCAGTAACATTGATGTGACGCAGAGGGTAAAACATAGTAATTGTGGTAAAATGGAGGGGTATTATGAATCAATTGGTTTACAATTTTATTAAACAAAACCAAGACTACATCCTAACTGAATGGATGAACATCATGAAGGAAAATACAGATGTGAGATTGATAAAAGTTGTCTCCGATAAGATGTTCACACAAACGAGTAGTGAATTTATAGATATGATAATCGCCCATGTCGATAGTAAGGACAGGGAGTTCACGTTGAAACTTTCGGATTTTGCCGAGAAAGTGGTCCAACTAGGGTGGCCCCTTACTTTCGTCAATGAAGGATTTCAAAAATTCTTGATTATCGTCATGCAAGGTATGGCTGATAAAGGTATTGTATCTCCAGATAATCAAATGGAGCTGGTTAATTATTTAAATAAATGGTCGACTCCGATAAGTAATGAAATCGTCAATATATATTCGCAAACCTGGGAAAGGACCGTCTCGTTGCAGAGAATGGCCTTACAGGAACTTTCGGCACCTTTAATTCCCGTATTGGAGGGCATCACGGTTATGCCTTTGGTCGGTACAATTGATACGGAACGTGCAAAGCAGATCATGGAAAATCTTTTGACGGGAGTGGTCAAGCACAGATCCGAAGTCGTTCTTATCGATATTACGGGTGTGCCGGTAGTCGATACCATGGTAGCTCATCATATTATTCAAGCAGGAGAAGCGGTTCGATTGGTGGGGGCAAGGTGCATATTATGCGGGATCCGGCCGGAAATTGCCCAAACGATCGTAAATCTAGGAATTAACTTGAATGAGGTAATTACAAAAAACACCTTGAAGAAGGGAATAGAGGTTGCGTTGGAATTAACGAGCCGAAAAATTGTAGAGGTGGAGAGAGACATATGAGGATTCCAATTTTAAAGCTTTATGACTGTTTGCTAGTCTCTATCCAATGGGAATTGGATGATATGACTGCCCTTCAATTTCAAGAAGATTTATTGGATAAGATCCATGAAACCAGTGCCAATGGTGTGGTGATTGATATTACTTCCATTGATTTTATAGATTCCTTTATCGCAAAGGTATTGGGAGATGTTTTCAGTATGTCAAAGCTTATGGGGGCCAAGGTTGTCATTACAGGAATCCAGCCGGCAGTTGCTATTACCTTAATAGAATTGGGAATTAGTCTCGAAGATGTCCTAACAGCTTTAGATCTAGAGAAGGGCCTGGAAAAATTACAACAGGAATTGGGGGATTAGTGTATGGGGGTCCAATCCTGCGTAAAAATTATTAATGAGTGGGACATAGTAGCTGCAAGGCAGCTTGGAAGGAACTTCGCTAAAGAACTGGGCTTTGGCACGGTAGACCAGGCTAGAATCACAACCGCCATAAGCGAATTGGCACGGAATATATACTTATATGCAGGACAAGGAAATGTGAGTCTGGAAAAATTGCTTGTAAACGGCAAGTCGGGCTTGAAAATCATTGCAGAAGATAACGGACCAGGTATACAGGATATCCGTAGAGTAATGGAGGACGGTTTTACGACCTCAGGGGGGTTGGGGGCAGGCCTGCCTGGAGCGAAACGCTTAATGGATGATTTCGATATTGAGTCGATACCGGGTGAGGGGACTAAGATTTCCGCCATCAAGTGGCTCCGTTAGGAGGGAATATGGATATAAGAGAAAAAATGGATAAAAAGTACCAGGAGGCGCTTTCTACCTATTTAAAAGATCAAAATGAACAAGCTCTCTATCAGGGTCAAAAAATCAGCAGATTAAATATTAAATATAATATATCCCCTGAAGAGATCATCAGTATGCATAAAAATAATCTAATGGCATTGTATCCGGATCTGCCAACCAAAGTGGTGGATTCATTCGATTTTCTATTAGAAGTCATGATGGGGTATGGCATTGCTTACCGTGAACATCAGAGTCTAAGGCACCAACAGCAGGAGCTGAAATCTGAAATAGAGATTGCGGCAAAGGTGCAACACACCCTTTTGGAAACGAAGATACCCGAAATCAAGAACTTGGATGTTGGCGTGATAAGTGTACCAGCCCGACAGATGAATGGGGATTACTATCACTTTGTTGAAGATGAACTTGGGTGTATTGGAATAGGCATTGCGGATGTAATCGGGAAAGGCATTCCTGCGGCCCTATGCATGTCGATGATCAAATACGCGATGGATAGCTTGCCGGAACACCGCCATGAACCGAAGAGTGTACTGGAAAGTTTAAATCGCGTCGTTGAACATAATGTGGATCCGAGCATGTTCATTACGATGTTTTATGGCTTATATAACCCTCATGATAAGCGGTTCACTTTTGCATCGGCCGGGCATGAGCCAGGGTTTTATTATGATGCGTCTGCCGGAACCTTCAGTGACTTGGATGCAAAAGGTTTACTGCTGGGCGTGGATAAAAAAACGAAATATAAACAATATGAAAAATTCGTAAAACCGGGTGACATGATCATCCTTTTATCCGATGGGGTAACGGAATGCCGTACGAGTGATGGTTTCATAGAGCGTGAAACCCTTATAGAATTCATTAAGAAGAACATGCACTTACAGCCGCAGGAAATAGTGAATAATCTTTATAAACAGTTGGAGAAAATGCAGAATTTTCAACTGCGGGACGATTTTACATTAATGATTTTCAAAGCGAATGTTTAGCTTTGAAAATCAAGGGTATATATAAATAAGAATTGATGAGGATGTAAAGAGGTGGGTCAAGGATGAATATAGCAGTAGATGTTAATGAGTTAAACACGGAATATACAGTTAAGCTTCAAGGCGAAATTGATGCCTATACAGCACCAAAGCTTAGAGAATCATTATTTCCACTATCAGAGCAAGAGAATGTTTCAATTATTATTGATTTAAAGGAAGTATCCTATATGGATAGCACGGGATTGGGCGTATTCGTTGGTGCTTTTAAAAACGTAAGAGCACATAATGGCGAATTCACTTTAATAGGACTATCGGAAAGGTTACGACGTTTATTTGATATTACAGGTCTTGCAGATATTATTGATATTAAAAGTGGTACAGAGGGTGGGTTAGAATGAGTCAAGTATATGATTACATCGAAATGAAAATACCTGCAAAACCGGAATTCATCGGTGTCATTCGTTTAACACTTTCTGGGATAGGTAGCCGAATGGGATTTGCGTACGACGAAATTGAAGATTTGAAAATCGCTACAAGTGAAGCCTGTACGAATGCGGTTCAGCATGCGTATAAAGATAAAGAAAATGGCGAAGTGAAAGTAAGTTTTGGGCTCTATCCTGATCGTTTGGAAGTAATGGTTTCTGATAGTGGTGAAAGCTGTAATTTCGAAGAGGTACGTCAAGGGCTTGGACCATATGAACATGGAGAAAAAGTCGAATTCTTAAGAGAAGGAGGCTTGGGCCTTTACCTCATTGAAACCTTGATGGATGATGTGAAAATTCACCAGCATGAAGGGGTTACGGTTTTTATGACTAAGTTTTTAGAAGGAGAGCAGGTGGAGATGGATGCAAAAACAGTCTCAACCTAATCAAGCGCAAAGAGAAAAGGTAAATGAATGGATCAGAGCCTATCAGTTGAATCAGGATGATGAAGCACAAAGTAACTTAGTTATTCATTACAAGGGTTTAGTGGAGACGATTTCCAGGAAATACGCAAAGGGGAAATCGTTTCAAGAAGATATCTCTCAGGTCGGAATGATTGGTTTATTAGGTGCCATTCGCCGATATGACGAATCTTTCGGTAAAAGCTTCGAAGCGTTTGCGGTTCCTACGATAATCGGCGAAATTAAAAGATTCTTGCGGGATAAAACATGGAGTGTCCATGTTCCGAGAAGAATTAAAGAACTTGGACCGAAAATTAGAGTGACCGTTGAGGAATTAACGACCACGCTGCATCGTTCGCCAAGAATTGATGAGATAGCGGACCATATTGGGGTAGCCGAAGAAGAAGTCTTGGAAGCAATGGAGATGGGAAAAAGTTATCAAGCTTTATCCGTTGACCATTCCATCGAGGCAGATTCTGATGGCGGTACGGTTACGTTACTCGATATATTTGGAAACGTTGACGAAGGTTTCGAGCGTGTCAACCAACGATTAGTACTTGAAAAGGTTCTCCATGTATTGAGTGACCGTGAAAAGTTGATTATTCAATACACGTATTTAGAGAACTTAAGCCAAAAAGAAGCGGGCGACAAGCTTGGGATATCGCAAATGCATGTTTCAAGACTTCAACGTCGTGCAATTAAAAAGCTTCAGGAGGCAATTAATGCTGAAAATTCGGAGTTAATTCCGTGATTAAAGAGATTTTGCGAGAAGAAAATATAGAAGTCCTTGTCTCTCAAACCTCTAAAAACAATATGGTTTTTTGTGGTGATGATTACTTCTTTCTTCATGAGGAAGATTACTTTATTTGTGTTTTGGCTGATGGTCTCGGTAGTGGGGAACATGCATATGAATCTTCCCACGCGGTTATAGAGCAAGTCAAAATGCATCATCATTTAGATGTAGAGTCACTTATGGATGTATGTAATCAGGTATTGATTGCTAAACGGGGGGCGGCCGTCGCCATCATGAAGATTTATTATGAAGAGAAGGAGTTTGTCTACAGTTCAGTAGGGAACATCCGCTTTTTCCTATATAATCCGATGGATGACAAGTTGGTATATCCTCTCCCTGTTACCGGGTATTTGTCAGGTAGAAAGCAAAAGTACAGGACACAGAGATTTAAATATGAACAGAACGCAAAATTTATTTTTCATTCAGATGGACTGGAACTCAAAGGAGCTAAATCGTTTCTAAAGAGGAAGGTTCCTATCGAAAAAAATGCTCGTTGTATTTTAGAAAGCTGTCCACAAACAGCGGATGATACAACTCTTATTTTAGGAAGCTTACTTTCGCCATAAACGGAAGTGGGCTTTTTTGTATGCGAATTCGCACAATGATCGTTCATTTGCTAGACTATACATAGAAGAACAAAAAGGGTGGAGGTTTTATGAATTGGTAATGGTAGAAGATTCTTTGAACGTATTGATTAAGCAAATATCCAATGAGCTAACCTTAAAGAACAATCAAGTACAGAATGTCATACAGATGCTCCAGGATGGTAATACCGTGCCTTTTATAGCTCGTTATCGTAAAGAAATGACGGGTTCGCTAGATGAGGTACAGATCCGTTCGATTATGGACAGGTGGAATTACCTAGAGAACCTTGGTCAGAGAAAAGTCGAAGTCATCCGATCCATCAGTGAACAGGGTAAGATGACAGACGAATTGGCTTTACAGATCGATAAGGCAGGAAAGCTGCAGGAAGTCGAAGATCTTTATAGACCTTATAAACAAAAGAGAAGGACTAAGGCTACGGTTGCTAAGGAAAAAGGCCTGGAACCTCTGGCATTATGGTTACTTGAATGTAAGGTTTATGCTTCCGTCCGTGAAAAGGCAGAGGGATTCATATCAGATGAAAAAGAAGTCTCTTCTATAGAAGAAGCAATAGCAGGTGCTCAGGATATTATTGCTGAATTACTTTCTGATGATGCCGAATTAAGAAAATGGATCAGGGATGAGATTTTTAAGGCAGGCAAGTTGACCTCGACCGTGAAAAATGCTGAAAAGGATGAGAAAGCGATTTTCGAGATGTACTATGAATATGAGGAGCCCATTCATAAAATCGTTCCGCATCGGGTTTTAGCCCTTAATAGAGGTGAAAAGGAAGACATTTTACGAATATCAATACAACCGCGAACGGATATCATCATCAGTTACTTAGAACGGAAAGTGATTAAAAATAATCAGTCCGAAGTTGCTGAATTGCTTAAAGCCGCCATAGAAGACGGCTTCAAACGATTGATTTTACCTTCTATAGAGAGGGAAATCCGAAAAGAACTAACCGAAAAAGCGGAAGACCAAGCCATTCATATCTTTTCGGAAAACCTCCGGAATTTGCTTTTACAACCTCCGCTTAAAGGGAAAGTGGTGCTAGCTCTCGATCCTGCGTATCGAACGGGCTGTAAATTGGCTGTTATTGATGAGACAGGAAAGGTGATGGACATTAGTGTAATCTATCCACATCCTCCTGTAGGTAAGAAAGAAGCAGCCCGCACGAAAACGATAGAAATCCTTCAGCGCTTCAATGTAGAGATTGTTGCCATTGGAAACGGGACCGCTTCTAGGGAGTCTGAGCAGTTCATTGCTGATATTCTAAAGGAAATGAAAGGGAACATATCCTACATCATTGTCAATGAAGCGGGAGCGAGCGTGTATTCAGCTTCAGATATTGCCCGTGAGGAGTTTCCGGACCTTCAAGTCGAGCAGAGAAGTGCTGTATCGATTGGTAGGAGGTTACAAGATCCACTTGCTGAACTTGTTAAAATAGATCCTAAATCTGTAGGGGTAGGGCAGTACCAACATGATGTTTCCCAAAAAAAACTATCTGAATCTCTTACCTTCGTGGTTGAAACTGCCGTTAACCAAGTAGGGGTGAACGTCAATACCGCTTCTCCATCCCTATTACAATATGTAGCGGGGTTATCAAAATCTGTTGCACAAAATATCGTCAAAAAGAGAGAAGAAGAAGGAAAGTTCTCAAGTAGGAAGGAATTAAAAAAGATTCCTCGACTAGGCGCAAAAACATATGAGCAATGCATAGGCTTCTTACGCATTTTAAATGGCAAGGAACCGCTCGATCAAACAGCCATCCATCCGGAGAACTATGGAGCTGTGAATAAAATGCTAAAGAAAATCGGTTTCACTTCTGATGACCTTGGTAGTGATGAGTTGAATAAACAATTAGTCAGCTTAAATCCGAAAGAATTGGCTGATGAGTTGGATATCGGGGAAATAACGATTAAAGACATCATCGATGATTTGGTCAAACCAGGAAGAGATCCGAGAGACGAGCTTTCAAAACCCTTGCTTAAAAAGGACGTTTTGAAAATGGAAGATTTAAAGACCGGCATGGAACTACAAGGTACGGTGAGAAATGTTGTAGACTTCGGTGCATTTGTGGACATTGGCGTCAAACAAGATGGCCTCGTGCATATATCCAAACTTAGTAACCGTTTTATAAAGAATCCGATGGACGTTGTGGCTGTCGGAGACGTAGTAACCGTTTGGGTGGAACAAGTTGATGCTCAAAAACAGAGAGTGTCGCTGACCATGTTACAACCTAAGGACCAAAATTAATGAATGAAAAGACTCCTTCTTTTTTAGAAGGGGTTTTTTTATAGGAGAGCGAACACTACGTAAGTAGAATCATGATCATAAATGTAGCGTTTCTTTTTTTTGATAAAAAAACCAGCATTGATTCAACATTTTCACTTGATAATAATCCTTATCATAGAAAGCTCTTCTAATTTGGTTTTGAAACCATTTCGGCATAACACTAACCTCCCCAAAGATTCCTGTTGTTTTATTAGTCTATGTTATAATAGGTTGTCTTGTTACCATGGAAGGAGTGTGGGAGATGGATAATCAACAATTGCAAAAATTGGTTGAGGAAATTTCGATGAATCACTTTCAAAGGAAGTTTAAGCATCAAGCTAGCTTTAACCCACGACTTCGCACAACAGGTGGAAGGTACTTGCTTGGTACTCATAATATAGAAATAAACAAGAAATATTTCGAGGAACGTGGTTTGGAAGAATTGATTGGGATCATCAAACATGAATTATGTCACTATCATCTCCATCTTGAGAAGAAAGGGTACCAGCACCGGGATGCAGACTTTAAGCATTTACTGAAAAAAACGGGAGCCCCAAGATTCTGTTCGCCTTTGCCTTCGAATCAAGTTAAGAGGAAAAGGAATACAATTCAATATATATGTGCACAATGTCAGCAGGTATATTTAAGAAAAAAAAGAATTGATACTTCGAGATTTGTCTGTGGAAAGTGCCGAGGAACGTTGATTTACCAAGGGATTAAAGAAAAAGAAATAAAAAAATAAAAAAAAGAAAAAGATGTCTTGACTTTAACTCTGAACCTCTTTATAATCATAAGAGTCGACAAGATAACAACTTGTTCTTCACGACAACCACTAAGGTCCTTGAGCATAAAAAGGGAACCAACTTTCACTATTCCGCAGTAGCTCAGTGGTAGAGCATTCGGCTGTTAACCGAACGGTCGTAGGTTCGAGTCCTACCTGCGGAGCCATTTTTTTGGGGAAGTACTCAAGAGGCTGAAGAGGCGCCCCTGCTAAGGGTGTAGGTCGCGCGAGCGGCGCGAGGGTTCAAATCCCTCCTTCTCCGCCAGAAACATTTTAATTAAGGCCCATTGGTCAAGCGGTTAAGACACCGCCCTTTCACGGCGGTAACACGGGTTCGAATCCCGTATGGGTCACTTTTTTTCGTAACATTATTTGCTGGTCCCGTGGTGTAGCGGTTAACATGCCTGCCTGTCACGCAGGAGATCGCGGGTTCGATTCCCGTCGGGACCGCCATTATTTTTTTAAAAATAAACTCTTGCTAAAGTGATGTTATAGTGATATAATATTAACCTAGCTGTTAATGAGTTTGATTGATGGGCTATAGCCAAGCGGTAAGGCAACGGATTTTGATTCCGTCATGCGAAGGTTCGATCCCTTCTAGCCCAGCCATTTTCATTTAGAGCCATTAGCTCAGTTGGTAGAGCATCTGACTTTTAATCAGAGGGTCGAAGGTTCGAATCCTTCATGGCTCACCATTTTCATTTTATTACGCGGGTGTGGCGGAATTGGCAGACGCACCAGACTTAGGATCTGGCGCCGCAAGGCGTGGGGGTTCAAGTCCCTTCACCCGCATAACTTTCTACTTGACAACAAGTTGAAAAGGTGTTAAACTTACGAAGTCGCTTTCGCGGTCGTGGCGGAATGGCAGACGCGCTAGGTTGAGGGCCTAGTGGGGGAAACCCCGTGGAGGTTCGACTCCTCTCGGCCGCACCAATAACATCATAGAAATTAGCGCCCGTAGCTCAATTGGATAGAGCATCTGACTACGAATCAGAAGGTTGTAGGTTCGACTCCCGCCGGGCGCACCATATTTTACGGGAAGTAGCTCAGCTTGGTAGAGCACTTGGTTTGGGACCAAGGGGTCGCAGGTTCGAATCCTGTCTTCCCGACCATTATTTCTCGGAATCATTCATAATTATATAATGCGGGTGTAGTTTAGTGGTAAAACCTCAGCCTTCCAAGCTGATGATGAGAGTTCGATTCTCTTCACCCGCTCCATTATTACCATTATTGCTCTTTGAAAACTGAACAAAACAAAGCGCCAACGTAAATTTTGAGTGAGCACACACTATAAAAAAGCAAAATGAGCAAGTCAAACATTTCT
>NZ_JBNNSR010000018.1:0-41471 GCF_050277925.1 Peribacillus sp. NPDC097264 | reverse complement strand
GAAAAATTTAACGGCCTTTCCCCGATTGAATATCGAGAAAAGGCCGCAGCTTGAAATACTCTTTTTTTATTGTCTACTTGACAGGGTTATGTGCATACTGCCTCTTTTTTTATCATCATTTTTCTATTCATTCAGTACTAACCAACCAATACCCTTTTTAATCCCCTTACTAACTAACCCATTAAAAATAAAAAAGGAATGAAGCAGGTTTCCGCACTCATTCCTTTACTCATTATAGTGTAACAAGCTCTGTTGGTCTTTTGGGATCCGTATCGTAGAGCGAAAACTGCTCGCCAACAATAATCCCTTTCGTTTTTAAGGTTTGCTCCACTGACATTCTTGCAAGGTCTTTCATATTATTATCCATACTTAAATGGGCCAAGTATATCCGTTTCGTCTTGTCCCCTGCCACTTCACTCATGGCAAGAGCAGCATCTTCATTGCATACATGTCCAACATCGCTTAAAATCCGGCGCTTGATGCTCCATGGATATCGACCCATCCGAAGCATGGACACATCATGGTTGCTCTCAAACACATAGGCATCAGCATTCGTGATGATGCCTTTCATCCGATCGCTGACATAACCTGTGTCGGTTATGACCACAAGTTTTTTTCCTCCCTGATGGAACACATAAAACATCGGCTCGGCAGCATCATGAGATACACCAAACGATTCAATATCAAGGCTTCCAAAGGTTTTGACTTGTTCCATTTCAAAGGCGAATTTCTGTTCAGGAGAAATCTCCCCGATGGAACGCTCCATTGCTTGCCATGTCTTTGTATTCGCATATATGGGGAGCTTATGTTTTCTAGCGACGACTCCCAGACCTTTAATGTGGTCGCTATGTTCATGCGTAACCAGGATTCCAGAAAGCTTGGACATATCTCGGCCGATATCCCGAAATAATCCTTCCAAGGCTTTCCCACTCAATCCCGCATCGACAAGGAAAGATTGGTCCTCCGTCTCCACGAACAAGGCATTTCCCGTACTCCCACTTGCGAGTACACTAAAATGCATAGTCATCTATACTCACTCCAGTATTTTTTCTTCTGTATTTAACTCAATCACTTCGCCATCGAACGCATTTACGAATAAATCCGTTTCATCGTTCACGACTACCCACCATGTCGGTACAAGAAGATGTGAGAACGATGTGGTTTGCAACGAATTATAAAATCCAAGCTTTACGTCCGTAACTTCGTCTTTTGATACGATATCACCATGACTATATAAGGCATAAACAGCATCCAGGTCGGAATACAGCTCTTTCGGTTTATTGAACTTTTCAATTCCCACTAAATATGTCTGCTCATAGGAGGTCACTTCGGCTTCCTTATTCAGATACAAAGTGACCTTTCCTTTACTGTTGTTAAAAAACATCTTATTGTCGGAAACCTGATAGCAAATGATGGTTTGATTATCCTTATCATAGCTCCAAAACCCATATTCACTTCCGTATAAAATGTGATCCTTCAGGAATATGGTAACATCCGCGGGATGAATTTCTTTGCCTAAACTGATGGGCGTTTTTAATGAACCGACCAGCTTATTCCCATCTATAATATTTACTTTCTGGTTGTTTAGATTCTTTAGTTCTTTCTTATCAAATGTTTTACTTTTTGCAATTAAGAATTGATCCTTTACCTTTTGCTTCGAGAGCGGAATGGTTTTGATCTCGTCTTCTTTTAGAACTTCCTCATAGGAAGACTCTGCAATGAATTCATATTGGTTATCATTGATTTTCTCAAGAAACTGATACAGTAAAAATATATTCAATATGAAAAATACCATTATGAATATGGATTTTGTATTATTCCAATCCATCGTTATCGCCTCCTGCATTTTCGTCAACAGGCGCAATCAACCACTTTTCACCGGAACGGTAATACCAAGTTGGTTCCAGTGTAACGAGAGTAACGAGTTTAGAGTCCAACGATTTGTTTAACTTATAACCTATTGAAATATCTTGCACACTATCGAGATCGATGTTCCCGTTCTCTTCCAGCTGGTTCAACACTTCATTTCCTGTAGGCAAGGTCACTACAGATCCTTCTGATGGCAAGACGGAAGCCAATGAGAAGTAGGGACGTTGATAACTATAAATATCTTCCTTCCCCCAAATCTGCTCGATTTCAGTCATTCCATATTCGTTGAAAGCTGGATAACCATCTATAAATAAACGGAATACCACACGCTGCTCATTTTCCGACATATAATCAAATCGGTAATTACTACCTTCCCACCCGGCATGATCATTGATGAAATCAATGCTTTTTTCCAACAGCTCACTAGAACTGCCGAACACTTTACTCTTTTGGGCAGGGTTTATATACGAGAGAATATAATTTTCATTGTTGACTGACAACAGTCTTGTTCCGTCGGAGTATTCCTCGCCTCGGGTTACCGTTTCTTGACGAACATATTTAGGATTACTGAATAAGGCATCTTTCAGATTCTTAACGTCCAGATAATCTATATAATATTGATATCGGTTGACTTCCACGGGCTTTTCCGGAACAAAAATCGTCCTTTTATCATGTAACGTATGAGCTGTATAGGTAGGATAACTTTTATTATAGAACTTCTCACTGAACTTTCTAAGGTCCTTAGTAGGGACCATTCCTTGATGGATTTGTTCATGTTCATAAGAAACGAAATAAACGGCTGATTGGTCACCGCTGATATCCTTCTGCTTGATCACGATCCGGTCAAAGGTAAAGCTCGCCATATCTTCGTCCTTTACATCCAGTACCGTTTTATATAAAGACATCGGTACATCATCGGAAAAGTTGATCTCGATTGATCTATCCTCATGGACGAAATCATCGAAGTCCCTTTGAATCATCTTCAATGACATCTGCTTTATATCACTAAACGTCCATTGGGAAAACTCTTTCTCCATTCTTTCGATTTTTTCGGGATCGATTGTCTGGAAATGCTGTCCGTTACGATGAAAAAGAACACTGACGGGTTTTATGACATCACTGACAATTTGTTCATCACTCTTGATTTTAATCAGATCGGATTCATCGATTTTTTTATATTCAGGCTCGTACGTCCAAATACTCCATGTCAAGAAAACGCTTGTCCCAACTAAAATAATCAGTATGATACTTTTCGCACGTTCAAAATTCATGCCCAATCATCCTCTTCTTCCTGTTCGTAAGGAAGTGTAAAGAACACTGTAGTTCCTTTTCCATCCACACTTTCCGCCCAAATTTTTCCTCCATGGGCAACGACCATTTCCTTTGCAATCGCCAGCCCAAGTCCAGTCCCTCCAAGATTCCTTGCCCGCGCTTTATCCACTCGGTAAAATCGGTCAAAAATCTTATCGATCACTTTCTTAGGGATACCGACACCTTGATCGGTTACGCTAATCACGATAAAGTTTTCCTTTGGCCTGATACGGAATGTCACTTGACCTCCTTCAGGAGAATACTTCAAGGAATTCGAGATGATATTATAAAGAACCTGGGTGATCTTGTCTTCATCAATGTCGACAAAATACGCGTCCTTTGGTATGTCTCTTTTAAAAGTAATATCGTCATTTTTCGTCATTTCAAAACGATCGATAATATGGTCATAGAACTTATTCAGATTCACCCATCCGGTTTTAAGCCGGTAATCTTTACTGTCCATTTTTGAAAGCTGTAACAGGTCATTTACAAGCCTGATCATCCGCTCCGTTTCATTTTGTGTGACACTTAAAAAGGCAGGGGCAATCTCTTCATCTTTCCAGGCACCTTCAGCCAATGCCTCGAGATAGCTTCTCATCGTCGTGAGCGGCGTACGCAACTCATGGGATACATTAGCGACAAACTCTCTTCGCTCCCCTTCTATCTTTTCCTGCTCCGTAATATCATGGAGCACTGTAATCAAACCATTAACGAAGCCCGTTTCCTTTTGGATGACGGAAAAATTCCCTCTTAAAATAAACGGTTGACCCTTTTTGCTGTAATCAAGGATGATGGACTCCCTTTCTTCCAGTAAATCTTCGAATTTATATTCTTCCTCAAGTCCCAACAATTCGATGATTGGTTGGTTCATGACGGCTTCACGTGAGACATTCAAAAGCTGTGCGGCAGGTTCATTTATCAAATTCACCCGGCCACGCCTATCCGTCGATATAACGCCATCCGTCATGTTGGTGAGAACAGATGAAAGCTTCCGTCTCTCCCCTTCCGTACTCGATTGCGACTCTTGAAGTTTCTTAGTCAAGTTATTGAAGGTAACGGCTAGCTGCCCTATTTCGTCATCGCCATATACTTTTACCTTTCGTGAGAAATTCCCTTTGGCCATCACCAACGCCTGTTTCCTCATATCAGACATTGGCCGTGTGATGGTCCGCGCAAGCAGAATCCCCAAAATGGCTGTTATGGCCAGAGCGATGGCCGTGCCAGTCATGAAAATGGCGTTGATTTCATCCATTTGTTCGAAGACATTCTCCATCTCCGCAATGACATAGACCGCTCCTATCACCGTACCATTCGCTTCAATGGGTGTTGAAAGGACCCATACACGCCTGCCAGTATTCGGATCTCTATATATTTCATGATCCTCGCCACCATAAGTCAACGTGTTCTTGATGATCGGCAGTGTCGTTTTCTTTCCTACAATCTCTTGGTTACCGGGATCGGACGTCCCAATCACCCGCCTGCTGCGGGTATCGATAACGCGCACTTCCGAAATATCATTCGTTGAGTTGTCGCGATCTTTCAATACCGTATTAATGGCTTCTTCGAGGGTAGGGTCTTCCTCCCCCCTCGATTTCTCCATTTCTTCCCCAATGCTATAGGTAAGCAGGTTAACATGGCCCTTGATCGACTTTGTGAAATTCCCGACGAGATTTTCTTCCAATTCCCCGACAAAATACACCCCAATTATTTGCATGGCTACGAAAATAAGCAACACATAAATCAGGACGAATTTAAAATGAATTGAACGAAAAAAACCAACCTTTTTCATAGATATTACTCCTGTTCAGGGTTACGCAGGTAATAACCGACCCCTCGTCTAGTTACGATCCAACCTGGGTGACTTGGGTTATCCTCAATCTTTTCACGGAGGCGTCTAACGGTTACATCGACAGTTCGGACATCGCCAAAGTAATCATATCCCCACACAGTTTGCAATAAGTGCTCCCTTGTCATGACCTGGCCAATATGTTTAGCTAAATAATGAAGCAGCTCGAATTCTCGGTGCGTTAACTCGATCGTCTCTCCACGCTTAGACACGACATATGCATCAGGATGGATGGTAAGATTGCCTATTGTAATTTCTTTTGGCTCATTTTCTTGATCTGGCACCGGAACGGCTTGTTGACGTCTTAAGTTTGCCTTTACCCGAGCAATTATTTCCCGGGTACTAAACGGCTTCGTCACATAATCGTCCGCACCAAGCTCTAATCCTAAGACTTTATCGATTTCCGAATCTTTTGCTGTTAACATGATGATTGGCGTTTCATATTTCTTTCTTACTTCTCTGCAAACTTCCATCCCATCACGCTGTGGAAGCATGATATCGAGTAAAATCAAATCAGGTTGAAGCTCTTCCACCATTTTTAGAGCTTCATTGCCATCATATGCACAGGAAACATCGTACCCTTCCTTTTTTAAATTGAATTGTAAAATATCTGCAATCGGCTTTTCATCGTCCACTACTAGAATTTTCTTATCCATCTACCTATCTCCTTTTAAAGCATAACTTTACTCTATAAAAAACATGTCCTTATCCGGGACGTTTATTCGTATTGTCCTGATGTTCATACTGACCTTCGTACTAGTAATGCAAATCCTCACACTATATATTCCCTAAAAAACGGTCAAAACACCTAAATCGAGCACATTGTACCTCTTCTACTTTATCATTTTACAGGCATTAAATCATCTTTTACCTATTATTCTCATCTATGAAGATAGCAGAAGAAGTCTTCGAAAAATGTCTCGAAGACTTCTATTGGCTTATATAATCTAACGGGTTTGCGAGAACACCATTTTTATAGATTTCAAAATGAAGGTGAACGCCAGTGGAGTTGCCTGTCGAGCCCATTCTACCAATAGGCATTCCTTTTTCAATCTTCTGTCCTGCTTCGATGTCTATTGATTCTAAGTGAGCATAATCCGTCTTGTACCCATTGTTATGGTTGATGGTCACCTTATTACCATAACCCCCGGCGTTACCGGCAAACTCAACAGTGCCATGATCAGCTGCCGTAATAGTTCTGGTGGTTGGCCTAGCAATATCTATTCCCTTATGAAGCTTGCCCCAACGATGTCCTTGTTTGCTTGAAATATAGCCCCCATCAGCAGGCCATGCAAAGGTTCCGCTCCCTTCTGAAGGAATGATTTTCGTGCCTTTTCTAGTTATCTCATTTTGTGTTGCCGCGGTAATTTCCTTTTTCACGATCGTTTCACTTAAGAGCTCACCGTTTGTTTCAGTGAGTTTATACGTGAATGCCTGAACGCCTTCCTGTCCTTCTTGCTCAACGACAGATTCTTCCTTCAATAGGTTCTTATCCTTTATTACTTTTCTCTCGAAAGGAATTTCAGTTTCTTTCAATACTTCTCTTTCTACCAGCACATTCACAAAAGGAGCTACCTCCGTCACACGGACCTTTTGCCCTTTATGAAGCCTCTTGCCCTCTTCTAGTTCTGAATTAAGCTGTAAAAGCTGTCCTAGGGACATATCATACTGATCGGCAATCTCCTCAAGTTCTTCATCTCCAGTTGCCTCATAGATGACTTTTTCCTTCTTTCCTTTTTCTATCAAGGAAATGGCATCCTTCACAGTCATGAGCTTATCCGGTTCCATAATCGTTTCCTTCCAGGAGATCGGCTTTGAGTATTCAATGGACAGTATCCTGCTTCCTTGCTCGTATAGAGCCATGGGCTGATTTAAAACTCCAGCTTCCTGACTCTCTTCATATTCGGCCAATTCACCCTCATCTATATATAATAGGTGAATCTCTTTTAAAACCTCCTGTGCATCCTCCTTGGAGGGAACGTAAGCAACTACTTGATTATCAATGGCGATTTCATAAGCCTCCGCTTTTACAGCAAACTCTTCCTCGAGTACCTTTAAGGTTTCTTCATCATCTATTTCTGCATTAAATACATTCTCTTGCACATATGTCATCTGTGCTTCCTTATCGAATGTGTATTCGGGATAATCCGCCTCTGCTTCGACTATTTTAGCTAGTATCATTTTTTCTATTTCGGATTCATCACTCACGCTGCCAATGAACTCGTCATCAACATATACATGCTGAATGGAGGAGATTTTTTGAATTTCCGCAGCCGTAGCACGATTCCCTGCAAGCAATAAGATGATGGAAACCATCAACAGGAAACTTCCTTTGCCTTTTGAGCTGAACATTTATTGTCCCCCTTAACGGCCCGTGGGCCCCTTAAGAAACTAATCAAAAAATTAAGATAAATTACCTTGTTTTCAAAATTTATATACACATGATTAATTTCTTTTTTTCCACTCATAACTTTACCATAATGAAAAAAAAATCAAGAAATAGACTTCGTATTGTAATATAAATGTATAAATAGTGACAACAAGTGCCAAATCGCTCTTTTTGCAAAAGAGCAGCGAAGGTATGGTTTCCACGTGGAAAGTAGGTCCTGGTTGGGGTGACGAGTCGATGGTTACTAAGGGTGGCATTAACATTGTTACAATCTAATAACAAACACTTAACAGAAGTGCCATCAAAGAGATTTCCTTTAAAGGGCTAAGACAGTTTAATTTTAAAGCAAACAAAAAAAGCGCCCTAGGGCACTTTACAAAAGAATGGCTCAGGACGGAATCGAACCGCCGACACAAGGATTTTCAGTCCTTTGCTCTACCGACTGAGCTACTGAGCCAAATATTCCATTTTTCATTATGAAAGAATCATGTAAAAAATAAAATGGCGGTCCCGACGGGAATCGAACCCGCGATCTCCTGCGTGACAGGCAGGCATGTTAACCGCTACACCACGGGACCATCAAACATATAATTAAGAAGAAAAGTGACCCATACGGGATTCGAACCCGTGTTACCGCCGTGAAAGGGCGGTGTCTTAACCGCTTGACCAATGGGCCGATAAAAATGGTGAGCCATGAAGGATTCGAACCTTCGACCCTCTGATTAAAAGTCAGATGCTCTACCAACTGAGCTAATGGCTCGTACTAATGAATGTAATCCGTATGTCTTGCAATGTCGCTTAACGTTGTTCTACTGTGACGACGCTTTTTATATTATCATAGTATTTATGGTTTGTGCAATAGTATTTTAAAATAAATTTAAATTCATATATTTTTATATATATCTAACTCCAATTAAACAGGTCTTTTTTTACCAACTAAGTAAAAAAAGAAGCCGCACTTAGTCGACTTCTTTATACCTCTTATGCTAAACGCCAAGGGCTTCTTACGATGTTTGTTTGATTGCGGTCAGGACCGACGGAGAATGTAGTCAACGGAATGCCTACTAATTGAGATACGCGCTCCACATAGTGACGGGCGTTAGCAGGTAATTCATCCAATGATTTGCATCCTGTGATGTCTTCTGACCAACCTGGTAGCTCTTCATAAACGGGCTTACATTCTCCGATTGCTTTCAAAGTAGCCGGCACTTCATGAATGATTTCACCTTTATAATCATAAGCTACACAAATTTTCACCGTTTCAAGTCCTGAAAGCACGTCAATGGAATTTAACGATAAATCAGTGATTCCACTTACACGACGGGCATGGCGAACGACTACGGCATCAAACCAACCGACACGACGTGGTCTACCCGTAGTTGTTCCGTACTCACGTCCAACTTCACGGATTTGATTGCCAATTTCGTCTTGTAGTTCTGTCGGGAAAGGACCATCGCCAACACGGCTTGTATAAGCTTTACACACACCGACAACATGGTTGATTTTCGTTGGTCCAACACCTGAACCAATTGTTACTCCACCTGCGACTGGATTCGAGGAAGTAACGAAAGGATATGTTCCTTGATCGATATCAAGCATGACTCCTTGAGCCCCTTCAAACAAGACGCGTTTCCCTTCATCAAGTGCATCATTCAATACAACGGAAGTATCACAAACATACTTTTGCACTTGTTGTCCGTACTCATAATATTCTTCAAGAATATCCTCGATTTTAAAACCTTCCGTTTCGTAAAAACGTTCAAACATGCGGTTTTTCTCCACAAGATTTTGATTCAGTTTTTCCTCGAAAATTTCACGGTCCAAAAGATCTGCCATACGGATACCATTACGAGCGGCTTTATCCATGTAAGCAGGGCCGATTCCTTTTTTCGTCGTTCCAATTTTATTTGCACCCTTGCGATCTTCTTCCACTTCATCCAATTTAATATGGTAAGGAAGGATGACATGAGCACGGTTCGAGATGCGAAGATTATCCGTGCTTACACCATGACTATGTAAATAAGCAAGCTCTTCTACAAGTGCTTTCGGATCGACTACCATTCCGTTCCCGATGACACAAATCTTATCACTATAAAAAATTCCAGAAGGAATTAAATGCAGTTTATATGTTACTCCGTTAAATTTAATCGTATGTCCTGCATTATTACCACCTTGGTAACGAGCTATGGCTTCTGCATTCTGGGATAAAAAGTCCGTTATCTTACCTTTACCTTCGTCTCCCCATTGTGTACCAACTACTACAACTGATGACATCTGAAAAAAGCACCTCCAAAGGTTCACGTAATACCGATTCTTAACCGGTTCTTATCAAACAAACCTATTTTATCAATAATCCCAAAGGGAAGTCAACATAAAATACGAACATTACATAAATTAATAATAAATTTGTTCGTTATTAAGTGACTTTCATACTTTACTTATACACTTTTTCTTCCCCAAATAAGGAATCCGTGCAACTTTAGCAAGGATTCACTTTCTCCCTTGGCGGTTCTCCTTATTCTTTGCCCAAACTCCTTTAAACTTTCACCTTATTGTAAAAAAAGCCCACCAGAGATAGTGGGCTTTGTTCCAAATATAGAAAGTCAATTAGGCTCCTGGAGACATCGAATCATCATCGAATCGCCGTTCGAGGTTCACGAATTTATTGTACTCTTTGACGAATGCCAGTGAAACCGTGCCAACTGGGCCATTCCTTTGTTTTGCAATGATAATCTCAATGATATTTTTATTCTCGGACTCTTTATCATAATAATCATCACGGTACAGGAATGCTACGATGTCGGCATCCTGCTCTATACTTCCTGATTCCCTAATATCCGACATCATCGGACGTTTATCCTGCCGTTGTTCCACTCCACGGGATAATTGGGAAAGGGCAATGACAGGCACTTGAAGTTCACGGGCCAGGGCCTTCAGTGAACGGGAAATTTCCGATACTTCCTGCTGTCGGTTATCGCCTGAACGACCATCTCCTTGAATCAATTGTAGATAGTCGATCAATATCATCCCAAGACCATGTTCCTGCTTCAAACGACGGCTTTTAGAGCGGATTTCCCCAATACGGACTCCTGGGGTGTCATCAATATAGATACCGGCATTCGACAAACTTCCCATTGCCATAGTCAGCTTGCGCCAGTCTTCATCTGTTAAGGCACCAGTCCTTAAATTTTGAGCATTGATATTTCCTTCGGCACAAAGCATACGCATGACGAGCTGTTCGGAACCCATCTCCAAACTGAAAATCGCGACGTTTTCATCCGTTTTGGTTGCGACATTTTGGGCAATGTTCAAAGCGAAAGCCGTTTTACCAACAGAAGGACGGGCTCCAACAATGATGAGGTCATTCCGCTGGAATCCCGCCGTCATTCTGTCCAGTTCAGCAAAACCCGTCGGGATTCCAGTTACATCCCCTTTGCGGTTGGTCAGGATCTCGATGTTATCATAGGTTCGAACCAAAACGTCCTTAATATTTTGAAATGAACCGGCGTTTTTACGCTGTGCCACTTCCATGATCGTCTTTTCCGCTTCCCCGAGCAGCTCCTCGACTTCATCCTCACGGCTATAGCCTTCCTGGGCGATGTTCGTTGCTGTCCTGATCAAACGACGGAGCAATGACTTTTCTTCCACGATTCGGGCATAATATTCGATATTGGCTGCAGTAGGGACCGATCCAGCCAGTTCGCTTAAATAAGACACTCCACCCACTTCTTCAAGATTCTTCGTGGCGGAAAGTTCTTCCGTTACCGTAATCAAGTCAACGGCTTTACCTTCGTCATTCAACTTGATCATGACGTTAAAGATTTTTTGATGCGAACTTCTATAAAAATCCTCTGGAATCAACAATTCCGAAGTAACGGTCAGCGAAGATGGCTCCAAGAAGATGGCCCCTAGCACCGCTTGTTCCGCTTCTATGTTTTGAGGGGGAATTCTATCCTGAAATTGCTCTATCATATCTTAAAACCTCCCAATCTAAGAGGATATATTTTCATTAATTAATTCGTAGATTTAGTTGAAAAAGAAAAAAAGTGACAGGACAACATAGCCCAATCACATTTTTTTCGTCTCTCTCTATTCTATCAATTTTTTTCAGATATGAAACCACTAAAATTAGTTAATTTCTTTCACTTGCACAGTTAAAGTCGCTGTAACCTCTGGATGTAGCTTCACAGGAACCTTCGTATGCCCCAATGAGCGAATTCCTTCGGCAAGCTCCATTTTACGTTTATCGATTTTAATACCATGCTTTTTCTGAAGTTCTGAAGCTATTTGCTTCGTCGTGATAGAACCGAATAAACGCCCGCCTTCACCGGCTTTAGCGGATAATTCGACAGTCAATTTTTCAATTTCCACCTGCAAGTCTTTTGCATGCTGAAGTTCTTCGGCAGCCAGGGAATCTTCTTTGTTTTTCTGAGCTTCCAATGTTTTTACATTGGAGTTATTCGCCTCGATTGCCAATCCTTGTTTAATCAGGAAGTTATGGGCATACCCATCCGCAACGTTTTTGACTTCCCCTTTTTTCCCTTTACCTTTAACGTCTTTTAAAAATATAACTTTCATTCTTTTCGTCCTCCTTCTAAATATTCATCAATTGCTGCTTTCAACTGGCTCTCCGCTTCTTCAATGGAGCAGACCATCTGTGTGGCGGCATTCGTTAAGTGACCGCCGCCATTCAATGTTTCCATGATAACCTGTACGTTGACATCACCTAGGGAACGGGCACTTATGCCAACTGTATCCTCAGACCGTTTAGCCACAACGAAGGAAGCGGTAACACCATCCATCATCAGAAGCGTATCAGCGGCCTGGGCGATCAGGACCTGATTATGGTTCTGTTCGGATTTTGCGGAAGCAATCGCAAGACCCTTTTTATAAAACGCAACTTCTTTAATTAAATTGGATCGCTTGATATACGTGTCCACATCTTCCCTAAGAAATTTCTGTACCAGTACCGTGTCCGCTCCGTGGGCCCTTAAATAAGAAGCTGCATCGAAGGTACGTGAACCGGTTCTTAAAGTGAAACTTTTCGTATCGACAATGATCCCAGCAAGTAGCGCCGTCGACTCCAGCATATCAATTTTACTGCGTTTTGGCTGATATTCAAGTAGCTCCGTCACCAGCTCAGCTGTCGAAGATGCATAGGGCTCCATATAGACAAGCAGGGAGTTTTTGATGAATTCCTCACCACGACGATGGTGATCAATGACGACCACCTTATCAATCCGATTCAATAATCTTTCTTCTATCACCATTGTAGGCTTGTGGGTATCGACGACGACGAGTAGCGTCTCGTCCGTGACCATCTCGAGTGCATCGTCAGGGCTTATAAATCGCCCATATAAATCCTCTTTATTTTTGATTTCTTCCATCAAACGCAAGACGCTACTATCTAGCTCGTTTGTATTGATTACTATATACCCTTCACGTTCATTCATCTGTGCCACTTTCAAAATGCCTATGGCAGAACCTATGGCATCCATATCGGGATTTTTATGGCCCATGACAATGACTTTATCGCTATCTAGGACGATATCCTTTAAGGCATGAGAAATGACGCGTGCACGCACCCTCGTACGCTTTTCCATAGGGTTGGTTTTACCGCCATAGAATTTCACTTTCCCGCTTGCCTGTTTAATCGCTACTTGGTCCCCACCGCGGCCCAGGGCCAAATCGAGGCTCGATTGAGCAAGCGTCCCCAGCTCTGGAAGGGAGGAAACAGCAGATCCCACTCCAATGCTAAGCGTCAAAGGGACATTCTGTTTAGCGGTCGTTTCCCTGATTTCATCCAGGATTGAAAATTTATCATTTTCCAGCTGCTGCAGGATATGTTCATTAAAGACCGCAATAAACCGTTCAGAAGAAACCCTCTTGAAAAATACCCCATTATCCCTTGCCCACTTATCCAGCAACGAGGTAACCAAGCTATTTATACTACTTTTACGTTGGTCTTCCATTCCCTGCGTCAAATCATCGTAATTATCCAGCAGAATAATCGCAATGGCCGTTCTCTCTTCTTCATATTGTTTTTCGATTTCCACTTGCTCCGTTACATCGAAAAAGTAAAGAAGGCGTTCCTCGCGTTTATGGACCACTTTGAATTTCCGGTCATAAAGCGTAATCGTCTCTGTTTCAATCTCCTGCTTTATGAGCGGGACAAGTGAATCCGCCATATCATAAAGAGACCTTCCTGCCAGTGAGTCTTCACTAAAGCATGAGGCGAGGAATGGATTGGTCCACTCAATATAAAAATCATCATTAAAGAGCATGATCCCGATCGGCATTTCCAATAAGGCTTCCTCTCCCACCTTTTTTAACCGGTAGGATAACGTCGTGATGTATTCTTCGGTCTTGATTTGTTTTCTTTTTTCCATTTTCAATATTAAATAAAACAAACCGGCTTGAATCAACAATCCAATTAGTGCAATAACCCAATTATAGTAAGCCAGTACGCCCAAAAATATCAATCCTGCAACGAGCAACCCGTATAGCAGGGCCTTAACCGAATAATCCTTTAAATAAGATGGCATATTTTCAGCTCCTAAAAGCATCTGTTTAACAGACTATTCCTTTTTCTTGATCGTCTCCCGAAAAGGGAATCCTAAATCTATTATACCTAAAAAACGGATGAGGATTGCGAATATCGGCAGCAACAATGAGGCAACCACTATCAAAACGGGTATAGCCTTAGCCCAGCCCTTGACATCGCTGAAATAAAATATGAGTGAGTAGCCTTGAATCATGATGAAAAATTGAAGAATGAAAAATAGGTTCGTTATGGCCATATATACAAAATCTTTGTTGTCCATATTCACAAAAAGAGCCAAAAGCATTGTAATTAAATAATACCATAAAAGGCTTTTTGGAAGGCGAAGATCTTGGAAACGAGGCCAATTCAGGGATTTATCACTGAACCTTTTAAGTATGGGGTGGGCCGCTAAGAATATCAATAATACCATGATGATAGATGTAATCACGAGCAAGCTCGGAATCAGCGTAGTCAAGGTACTTATCGAGTCGTGCATGCCTTGGATTATCTTTTCAGTTGGGGCCTGACCAAATGATTCCATGATTTTCGCAGAAGAATCAATGGATTCCTCCATTACCGTCATGGTTTCTTCTATGTAATTAACTCCAAATAACACTACTGTGGCAGCATAGGTCACTAATATCCCACCTAGGAACGTAAGGACAGCACTGATGAACATAGGGGTCATCGGTTTATCCCTTTTCAGGAAGGAACCAATCACAATGCCCGTCGCCCCCATTAGCAAGGTCATTGGCAAGGATAAGACGCTACCGATTAAAATGGTTAATAACGATCCAACAAACAAGAATCCAACTGACCACGAAAGCTTTTGCTTACTGGTCACCAGAATGAAAGGAATCGGCAAAAAGAAAAAAGTTATAAATCCCAACAAAGGAATATATATTGTAATGAGTAATAATATACAATATAACGCTAAAAGAGCACCGCCCTCAGCGATTTTTCTACCACTATTCAACCGAATCCCCCCTATCATAAAATCATGAAGTATCTTTCTCTACATATTGTATCCGTTAAGCCCAGGATATTTCAAACTTCCCATTCTTTTTTCCAGATAAATCAGCTTTAAAAATAGGAGTTCTCTTCATTGTTAGTTAAATTTTTTTTGCAAAACAGGCCGATCACGAATTTTAAATACAATAACTAGCTAAAATGAAGCAAATCACGTAGAAACTGTAGAACGAAGATGAAGGAAGTTGGGGCTCGCATCGTTTTTTCAAATGAAAAAGGACCATTTGGGCAAATATACAAAAAAGCACATCAAGGATTTCTCCTCAATGCGCTCCGTTGTTATTATTCACCTGATACGTATGGAAGTAATGCCATAGTACGTGAGCGTTTAATAGCAATCGTTAATTTACGTTGATATTTAGCGCTAGTGCCAGTCACACGACGTGGTAAGATTTTACCGCGTTCTGAGACGAATTTTTTAAGAAGGTCTGTATCTTTGTAATCAATTTTAGTGATACCGTTTGATGTGAAATAACAAACCTTTTTACGCTTACCGCGTCCTTTACGTCCACCCATTGCCATAATAATTTCCCTCCCTGCTTTAGGATTTTCGTTTTAAACAGCTGTTTAAAACGGAAGATCGTCATCTGAAATGTCGATGGTTTTACCGTCATTTGCAAATGGATCATCGTCTACACGAGTGTAGTTGTTGTTATTCCGTTGATTCTGATTAGGATTTTGTCCATACGAATTTTGATCATTGCCGCCATTATTGTTGTTATAGCTTTTTTGACCGCCACCGTAAGAACCGCCATCATTTCTTTCACCCGCTGAACTGCTTCGTGGTTCAAGGAACTGAACACTCTCAGCCAGAATCTCCGTCACATACACGCGTTTGCCGTCTTGTCCTTCATAATTACGCGTTTGGACACGTCCATCCACGCCAGCTAAACTACCTTTTTTCAAGAAGTTAGCCACATTTTCTGCCGGTTTACGCCAAACTACACAATTAATGAAGTCCGCTTCACGTTCACCTTGTGCATTCGTAAAAGTACGATTCACTGCTAAAGTAAAGGTAGCCACTGCAACTCCATTAGGTGTATATCGTAATTCAGGATCTTTAGTTAAGCGTCCTACCAAAACTACGCGATTCATCATCAGAATCAACCCCTAGTTTTCAACCTTGCTTACAAGAAGCTAGATTAGAATTTATATTAAATATTGAATTAAACGTCTTCTCTAGTAGCCATATGACGGATAATGTCTTCACTGATTTTAGCAAGACGATCGAATTCTTGGATCGCAGCACTTTCAGCGTTAACTTTAAGAAGCATGTAGTAACCATCACGGAAATCATTGATTTCGTATGCAAGACGGCGTTTACCCCATTCTTTTGCTTCTACTTCCGCACCATTATCAGTAAGGATTGTGTTGAAACGTTCAACTAAAGCTTTTTTAGCTTCTTCCTCAATGTTTGGACGGATGATATACATAATTTCGTATTTTCTCATCACTGTCACCTCCTTTTGGTCTAAGCGGCCCATTTGGGCAAGGAGCAATTTTTTATAATTACTCACAAGAATAAATTATAGCATAGTTAAACTAGGTTTGCAACGAGTGTCGAATGTATCTTCCTATAGTATAAAGAGACTCCGCAGAATGAATCTGCGGAGTCTCTTTATATTATACGTTAAAGCGGAAGTGGACAACGTCTCCGTCGTTCACTATATATTCTTTACCTTCTAGTCGTACTTTTCCTGCTTCTTTTGCTGCACTATGGCTACCTGCTTCTAGCAAATCATCATAAGCGACGACTTCGGCACGAATGAAGCCACGTTCGAAGTCTGTATGGATGACACCCGCACATTGAGGAGCCTTCATACCTTTACGGAACGTCCAGGCACGCACTTCCTGCACTCCAGCCGTAAAGTAAGTGGCCAACCCTAATAGATTGTATGAAGCACGGATCAATTTATCAAGACCTGACTCTTCGATGCCTAGCTCAGATAAGAACATTTCCTTTTCTTCACCTTCAAGCTCGGCTATTTCCTCTTCGATTTTGGCGCAAATTACGATAACTTCTGCATTTTCCGTCGCGGCGTATTCCCGGACTTGTTGCACGAACTCATTATCAGTCGCATTTGCCACTTCATCCTCACTTACATTTGCCACGTAAAGCATTGGTTTCGCTGTTAGGAGGTGCATGCCTTTCACGATTTTCAACTGTTCCTCAGTGAATTCGACTGAGCGTGCAGGCTTTTCAGCTTCTAAAGCTTCTTTCAATGCAACAAGAATCTCATGTTCGGCCACGGCACCCTTATCTTTTTGTTTAGCCATCTTTCCAACACGATCGATGCGCTTGTCCACAGATTCAAGGTCAGCAAGAATCAATTCAAGATTGATGACTTCGATATCATCAATCGGATTTACTTTTCCTGAAACGTGAGTGATGTTATCATCAGCGAAGCAACGAACAACCTGACAAATCGCATCTACTTGGCGGATATGGGATAGGAATTTATTGCCTAGACCTTCCCCTTTACTCGCTCCCTTTACAATCCCAGCAATATCTGTAAACTCAAATGCCGTTGGCACGGTTTTTTTCGGTTGGACCAGTTCAGTCAATTTTTGCAGACGATAATCGGGTACTTCTACAATTCCGACGTTTGGGTCGATTGTACAGAAAGGGTAATTCGCCGATTCAGCACCTGCCTGAGTAATTGCATTAAACAAAGTGGATTTACCTACGTTAGGCAAACCGACTATACCAGCTGTTAAAGCCATTTATATTTCACTCCTTCAAGATAATTCGTTCATAAGTGTTACTAGATAAATCATTACTAAAGATACACCCAATACCTAAACCTTTCCCAATTATAGATTTCACTTCCTGAAAAGACAAGTAAATCATTGAGAGACAGAAATGCCATCTATACATGGAAAAAGCATGATCACTCCTCATGCTTTAGTAAAACTTTTTTCATTTTCTTGGAAAACTCACGCCGGGGCAACATTACGCTGTGTCCACAACCTTCACATTTAATCCGGATATCCATGCCCAATCGGATGATTTTCCACTTATTGATTCCACATGGGTGTGGCTTTTTCATTTCGACAACATCATTCAATGCAAATTCTTTTTCTTCCATAAACATGTGGCCCCCCCAGCTTTTATGACTCACTGCCTTTGTAAGTAGATTGGATTCCACTTTCTTCAAGGGCAGTACTGATTTCTTTCCTCAATATCCTACTCATTTCAGAATGGCGCATTGGCTTTGTTTCAGCCGTCACACGCAATACGATTTCTTCTGGAGTAATTGTCTCGATTCCCAGTAACTCAGGGTTTCTGACTAAATCATCATATTTTTTCGCTAAACCACCTAAGTGTCGGATTAATACCTTTTCAGCAAGTTCAACGGATCCGTCATGAGGGATGGTCACATCCACCACAGCCTTACTGTTCAATATGGAGTAGTTTGTTACTTGCGTGATGCTCCCATTCGGTATGAGATGCAATTCCCCTTTACTACTCTTAATCTTGGTTGTGCGTAGCCCAATTTCAAGGACTTCACCCTCAAAAGTATTGATTTTAATATAATCACCGACAGAGAAATGATCCTCGAAAATGACGAAGAATCCTGTAATAATATCCTTGACCAAACTTTGGGCTCCAAACCCTACTGCGAGTCCAATAATTCCAGCCCCAGCAAGTAAAGCCTTCACATCGAGTCCGCAAATTTCAAGGATCATAATCAAGGATATGAAATTCACAACATATGTAATGACGTTCTCGAGTAACTTAATGAGCGTCGTTTCTCTCCGCTCCGAGACACGGAGGGGGGTTCTGGTTCGGACCAGAAAAAATTTATTTAGCACCGTCTTTCCTATTCTTATAATAATACGCGATAAGAGGAGAACAAGGAAGATTTTAATAATTCCCTCACCTAACATCAGCCATACTTTTTCATCCAAAATTTCTTCTGTAATTTTACTATATGTAGCGTTTTCCATGCTTTCCTCCTACTCTATCTTTTGCAAATTACTAAAGGGCCCACCGTTTTTCCTGTTGAACTTATTCTCTCTACCCTACGGCCGAGGATGTAATCCAGTATAGGAGAAGTTTTGTTTGTAATATCATTAAATTAAAGGTTTCTGTATAAAAATAACATGGGTATATAGTAAAGAAATTAGAAATTTTTTTCCATTTCAAAACATGATCTTTTTACTATAAATCGCTATGCAACTAGCAACGAGGTAGAGGAAAGGACAGAATCACATTTGCCCTTCAGCCAATTAGCTGTTCTTAATAATTAATTCCCCCCTCAATTTAACCTATATCCCGTATATTTTTTCCTTTTCAACCGTATACTGTTAACACAAAACAAAGTAAAGGAGTGGAGCCGATGAATCTTAATTCTAATCTATTTAATAACAAAACTAGATTAAGTCGTATCCTGCATGAAGATGCGGACGCAACCAATCAAATTTCCCAGGAATTACTCAATCTCTTGCCTTCAGGAAAGCTTCAGCCTATCGTTTTTGTCTGCATTGGCACAGATCGTTCTACTGGTGATTCCCTCGGTCCACTTGTCGGTACCCTACTTCAAGAAAAATCCGAACTAGGTGCTTCTTCATTCCATGTGTATGGGACACTCGATAACCCTATACATGCGATGAACCTGCAGGAAAAGTTAGATGAAATCAAAAAAGTCCATGTGAATGCATTTATCGTTGGCATAGATGCCTGCTTAGGTAAACTAAAGAGCGTGGGGATTGTCCAACTCGGTAAAGGACCAGTGAAACCTGGTGCTGGTGTCAATAAAGACCTACCAGCCGTTGGGCATGCCCATATTACAGGCATCGTGAATGTCAGTGGGTTCATGGAATTCATGGTCCTACAGAACACACGGCTTAACCTGGTTTTAAAAATGGCCAAAACTATAGCCGAGGGCATTCATGAAGCACAACGACATTATCCTGCCAAGCCATCCATCACCCCATTTACCTGGTCATTCAAAAAGGAAAAAACACTTTAATAATGATACTTATAAAAAATAAAGGAAGGGACATCCCTTCCTTTATTTTTTATGCATACATAGTGGGACAAGAAACATTAGAGTCCATGGTTCCTATGAGGAGATGTTTTCTTGGTCGATTAAGTCTAGTATTCTATCTAAGTCTTCTTTTGAAAAGAATTCTATTTCTATCTTCCCTTTTTTCTTGCTTTGTTTTATGGTCACGCTGGTCCCAAGTTTCTCCCGTAGTATGGACTCTCTTTGTTTGATGAATATATCTTTTTTTGGTTGTTTGGCATTCTTCGTTTCACGTGAAACAGTATCATTCAACTGATGGATATAATTCTCCAGCTGCCGAACGTTCATCGTTTCTTTGAGGATTTTATCTATGACAGACTTAAGCAGCTCTTTTTTCTTTAATCCTAGCAATGCACGCCCATGCCCCATGGAGATCGTGCCCTCTGATATATAGTTCCTGATCTCTTCAGGCAAAGAGAGCAAGCGGACATAGTTAGCTATGTGAGGCCGGCTTTTTCCAAGACGGTGTGCTAATTGCTCTTGAGTGAAATTTAACTTTTCGAGCAACGTTTGATAAGCTGCCGCTTCCTCAATCGGATTCAAATCTTCCCTCTGTAGGTTTTCCAATATCGCCAGTTCCATCATCTGCTGTTCATTTAACTCCCTGACAACGACAGGAACCGTTTTTAAACCGGCTTCCTTAGCCGCACGGCATCGTCTTTCTCCAGCTACAATTTCAAATCCTCTAATACTTTTCCGGGCAATAATCGGTTGAAGGATCCCATGCTCCAAAATTGACTGCTTAAGTTCTTCAATCGCTTCGGGGCGGAAGTTTTTTCGCGGCTGATGGGGATTGGGCCTTAATTCCCTCAATTTGATTTCCTGAACAGTTTCATCCTTGCTGACTTCCACATTAGGAAAGAGTGCGTCGAGTCCCTTTCCAAGTCCTTTAGCCATTTGAGACCACTTCCTTTGCCAATTGTAGATAGACCTCCGCACCGCGTGATTTCGGATCGTAAATGATAATCGGTTCCCCATGACTCGGTGCTTCACTCAGACGAACATTTCGGGGAATGATAGTTTGATATACCTTATCCTGAAAGTATTTTTTCACTTCCTCAATCACTTGAAGACCTAGATTCGTTCTGGCGTCCAACATCGTCAGCAAAACACCTTCGATCTTTAAATCATGATTTAAATGCTTCTGCACGAGACGGACCGTATTCAACAGCTGGCTCAATCCCTCCAATGCGTAATATTCACATTGTACGGGAATCAAAACGGCATCGGCTGCCGTCAAGGCATTCAGTGTGAGCAAGCCCAGTGAAGGTGGACAATCGATGACGATGTAATCGAACTGACTTTGCACCTCTTCTAATGCACGCTTCAATCGAATTTCCCTGGAGATGGTAGGTACCAACTCAATTTCCGCACCCGCTAATTGGATTGTGGCAGGTATGGCATATAAGTTTTCAACCTTTGTTTCCAAGATTACGGTACTGGCTTCGACATCATCTACCAATACATCATAAATACACTGTTCCACATCTGCTTTATCAATACCAGTGCCGCTAGTCGCATTACCCTGAGGGTCTATATCGACCAACAAGACTTTCTTTCCTATATATGCAAGGCAAGCACTGAGGCTGACCGAAGTTGTCGTTTTTCCAACACCGCCCTTTTGATTGGCAATGGCAAGAATCTTCCCCACGAATTCACCTGCTTTCAACAATCTCATCTATCTTAAACGTACTATATTTCTTCTATTTTATCATGAATAATGATGAAGGAACTCGAATTCTTAAATTCGACGAAAAATTCGGTATTCTTTTAAATTAGTCAAAAAATGCAGTTTTTGGAGATAAATATTTCGTTTTTTTCACTGCGAATCACAAGAAAAAAGCTTGGTAATCGATGACTACCAAGCGGGGGATGATACCAGATTAAGACTTTTTCTTTGGAATTTTTATCGTAAACTGATAATATTCCTCGAATTCCTCTTCTTCTGCATCCAGGTTTATGCCATTATCCGTTACCATGGTCAGCGATTGGCGAATCGTGTTAACCGCAATCCTCATGTCCCTACTAAATGCCTTGCGTTTCGGCTTTGGCTTTGAATGATCCTTTGTACCAGTAAGAAGCTTGACAACCAGCTCTTCCGTCTGCTTGACGTTTAAACCTCTTTCAATGACTTCTTGAAGCAGCTTGACTTGATTTTCCGGGTTTTTCAACGGAATCAGCGAACGGGCATGACGTTCCGTAATCTGTTTTTGAAGCAGTGCTTCTTGGACTTCCTGTGGCAATTTTAACAACCGAAGTTTATTGGCAACCGTCGATTGGCCAATTCCCAATCTTTGAGCGAGTGCTTCCTGCGTTAAGTTATGGAGCTCAATTAATTTCCCATATGCTAACGCTTCTTCAATCGGTGTCAATTCTTCACGTTGAAGATTCTCTATCAACGCTACTGAAGCCGTTTCTGTATCCGTGAAATCTTTAATTATGGCTGGTGCCAACTCCCAACCAAGCTTTTGCATAGCACGAAAACGACGCTCACCTGCAATGATTTCATACTTTCCTTGACCATATGCCCTAACTACAATCGGTTGAATGATACCATGTGTATGAATCGTCTGAGCTAGTTCCGAGATTTTATCGTCGTTAAATACAGTCCTTGGTTGAAATCGATTTGGCACAATATCAGAAATGGAAATTTTCCTTATTTCTTCATTATTATTGCTTGGTGCCTCCATCTCAAGTTGCTGTTCTTCTTTTTCGCCAAACCTTAAGAAACGCGAAAAAGGATGCTTCATCTTCCTACACCACCTTTTAAAACTCCCAAATAACATATTCTCTATGGAAAGAACAAGTCCTCCATACATTTCCCGACATGAAAATACATATCGACCATTGCTGTATAACCATGTCGACTGGCGTCACCAATGCATTTCCATAGCCTAAATGTCTTGCTAATATTAATAGTAGACGCCTGTCTAAGATTATTTCCCCGCCGATTTAAGAGTCCCCAACTTTTTCCCACCAAACTGGTTCACTGGGACAGCTTACATTAAATAAAATGGAAATTATATTATTTATAGTAAAGGAAAGGATCGTAAAGTGCTAGTCGTGTATGAATCGTGATAAACAGACTATTCACGTACCGGTCATTCTATAGGTTGTTTATTCGGTGTACCTGGTTTTCTTGGATATTTTTTTGGAGTCTTCTTCACTTTTTTCACCGTAATGATATTTCGCTCACTATTCTCTTCTGGCAATATGAACGGGTATATTTCCTCAATTTTCCCACCTAATGTGAAGATTGCCTTTTTTCCTGTATCCATCTCATCATGGGCACTGGCCGCTTTCATCGCAATGAATGTCCCATCCGTTTTAACAAGGGGTAAACATAGCTCGCTCAAAACAGACATTCTTGCCACCGCTCTTGCCATAACAACATCATAGGTTTCACGATGTTCCGGTTTCTGAGCAAATGTTTCGGCACGATCATGATAAAACGATACGCCTGACAATTGTAAAGAGTCAGCAAGATGGTTTAAAAAAGAGATGCGCTTATTCAAAGAATCAACGATTGATACATGAATATCCGGGAAACAGATCTTCAAAGGGATACTCGGGAAACCAGCTCCGGCACCCACATCGCAAATACGATGAGGCTTGTTGAAATCGAAGTAAAAAGCTGCGCTGATCGAATCATAAAAATGCTTTAAATAGACTTCTTCTTTATCGGTTATGGCCGTTAGGTTCATCTTTTCGTTCCATTCCACCAATAAATGATAGTACATATCAAATTGCTCAAGCTGGCGTGGAGAAAGTTCAATGCCTTTCTCCTGCAGCGCTTGTTGGAATTGCTCAATATTCATGATTACTTCAATCCTTTTCGGGTATTTCCGTTTACTTAGAAATTCTAGCGATCTTTCCTTGTTCTAAATAAACTAGCAAAATAGAGACATCAGCAGGGTTCACACCTGAAATCCGTGAAGCTTGGGCAACGGATAGAGGGTGTACCTGTTTTAATTTTTGGCGAGCTTCCGTAGCCAATCCATTGATTGCATCGTAATCGATGTTTTCTGGGATTTTTTTATTCTCCATTTTCTTGAGGCGGTCAACCTGCTGTAAGGATTTTTCAATATATCCTTCATACTTGACCTGGATTTCGACTTGTTCCTTCACTTCATCACTTAGGTCGACATCACTTGGAGCAAGCTTTTGAATGTGGGAATAATCCATTTCTGTCCGCTTCAATAAATCCGAAGCGCGAATCCCATCTTTTAGTTCGCTCCCACCACTTGCGATGATAATCTCCTGCACCTCTTGAGTAGGTTTAATGAAGGTGGATTTCAACCGTTCTCGTTCTGCCTCCACGGCCTCTCTCTTTATAAGGAAACGATTATATCGCTCTTCTTTGATCATTCCAATTTTAAAACCGATTTCGGTCAGGCGTAAGTCTGCATTATCATGACGTAACAGTAAGCGGTATTCTGCACGTGAAGTCAGCAGGCGATAAGGCTCATTCGTACCTTTTGTCACAAGATCATCGATTAAAACGCCAATATATGCATCTGACCGGCTTAGAATCAGTTCTTCTTTTCCCAATGCTTTCAAGCCAGCGTTAATACCAGCCATTAATCCTTGGCCCGCCGCTTCTTCATAACCTGATGTCCCATTGATTTGACCTGCTGTATACAGGTTTTTCACTTTTTTCGTTTCCAATGTTGGCCAAAGTTGTGTCGGCACGATCGCATCATATTCAATCGCATATCCTGCACGCATCATCTCAGCCTTTTCAAGACCTGGTATGGTCTGAAGGATCCTAATTTGGACATCCTCGGGAAGGCTCGTAGATAATCCTTGTACATATACTTCTTTGGTATTGCGTCCTTCCGGTTCCAAGAATATCTGATGGCGTGGCTTGTCATTAAAGCGTACAACTTTGTCTTCTATCGATGGACAGTAACGAGGGCCAGTCCCTTTAATCATCCCAGAATACATTGGGGAACGGTGTAGATTCGCATCAATGAGCTGGTGAGTTCCTTCATTTGTATACGTTAACCAACATGGCAATTGGTCGGTGATGTATTTTGTCGTTTCAAAGGAAAAAGCACGTGGAACTTCATCACCCGGCTGTATTTCCGTTTTACTGTAATCAATAGAAGAACTATTGACGCGCGGAGGCGTTCCCGTTTTGAACCGGACCAAATCAAAGCCCAACTCTTCCAAATGCTCGGAAAGCCTGATGGATGGTTGCTGATTATTAGGACCACTTGAATATTTTAGTTCCCCTAAAATGATTTCGCCCCGTAAATAGGTCCCAGTCGTAATAACGACAGTTTTCGCACGGTAAATGGCACCCGTTTTTGTGATGACACCTTTACAAACGCCATCTTCAACAATCAATTCCTCAACCATTCCTTGAATTAACGTTAAATTCGGCTCATCTTCTATCGTCTTTTTCATTTCTTGCTGATAAAGAAACTTATCTGCTTGTGCACGTAAAGCACGAACGGCCGGACCTTTCGCTGTATTTAACATTCTCATCTGAATGTGCGTTTTATCGATATTTTTACCCATTTCGCCGCCTAAGGCATCAATTTCCCGGACCACAATCCCTTTTGCCGGTCCTCCAACAGAAGGGTTGCATGGCATAAAGGCAACCATATCCAAGTTGATGGTGATCATCAATGTTTTGGCACCGACTCTAGCAGATGCAAGACCCGCTTCACTACCTGCGTGGCCTGCCCCAACTACGATGGCATCATAGTTTCCTGCTTCATATTGCATATCATTTTCCTCCCTCTACTCTTACTTTCCTAGACAAAATTGTGAAAACAATTGATTGATTAAATTATCCTGGACACTTTCACCAATAACTTCCCCGAGTAATTCCCATGCCTTTGTGAAATCGATCTGAACTAAGTCAATCGGCGTACCCATCTCGATTGCTTCCATGGAATCCTCGATCGATTGCAAGGCCTGTCCGAGCAGCGCAATATGACGGGCGTTGGAAACATAGGTAATGTCTCCTGCTTCCAAAGAGCCCTCGAAGAATAAAGAAGCAATCGCTTCTTCCAATTCATCGACACCTTCATCTTCCAGTAAAGATGTAGTGACTATTTTGTGTGCGGCTGCCTTTTCCTTAACCTGCTCCATATTGATTTTCTGTGGCAGGTCCGTTTTATTGATAATGACGATGACATCCATTCCTTCGACTGCTTGGAACAGCTTTTCATCTTCCGGCGTAAAGTCATCGGAGTAATTTAAAACGAGTAAAATCAGGTCCGCATCTTTTAATACCGCCCGGGAGCGTTCCACACCAATCCGCTCAACGATATCTTCCGTTTCACGAATACCAGCTGTGTCGACAAGTTTTAGCGGCACCCCACGCACATTGACATACTCCTCAATAACGTCTCGAGTTGTCCCTGGGACATCGGTAACGATTGCCTTATTTTCATGCACTAAGCTGTTTAGCAAAGACGATTTTCCGACATTCGGACGCCCGATGATAACCGTCGCCAAGCCATCCCGCAAAATTTTTCCTTGCTGGGCCGTCCTGAGAAGTTTTTCAATCTCTGCCTTGACATAACTGCCCTTTTCCAAAAACAATCGATGTGTCATTTCTTCAACATCATCATATTCTGGGTAATCTATATTCACCTCGACCTGTGCGAGAGTCTGTAATATTTCGTGTCGTAGCTTTTGAATTAATTTCGAAAGCCGCCCTTCCATTTGACCCAACGCAACATTCATCGCTTTATCCGTTTTAGCTCGGATTAAATCCATGACAGCTTCTGCCTGAGAGAGATCGATTCTCCCATTCAAAAAAGCTCGTTTCGTGAATTCACCAGGCTCTGCCAAGCGTGCTCCCTGTGAGAGGATAAGCTGTAAAACCCGATTAACCGAAACGATTCCACCATGACAATTTATTTCAACGACATCTTCTCTCGTAAACGTTTTAGGACCTTTCATGACAGAAACCATAACCTCTTCTATGACTTCTCCAGTTTTAGGTACAACCAAGTGCCCGTAATGAATGGTATGTGAATCCACTTTCCGTAAACTTTTACCGCTTGGTCCTTTAAATATTCTATCGGCTATTTCTATGGCCTCATCACCGCTGATTCTTACGATGGCAATTGCCCCTTCCCCTAAAGGAGTTGAAATGGCGGTGATTGTATCGAATTCCATGCTTTCACCTCTTGTATATTAATGTTTCTCTAATTTATTTGATAAACAAAAATCTTGAATCCCTAAATTACAACAATAACACAGTATAATCATGAAAAAAAGTAGATACTCCTTCCTTTCAAGAGTTATCCACATGCCTTAAACCTTATATTTCTGTACCCTTCATTTTAACTTATCCACATGTGAATAACAAATAAAGCCTGACTTTCTTTCTATGTCCATTTTTTAAGAGTCAGCCTTAGAAATTGAAGGGGTGGAATGAAAGGATAATATGTGATCAGGATTTAGTTAAAGGAGCATTTGATAATGTCGACATTCCTTTCGGTTCGCCTCTATATAAAGCAAAAAAAAACCTCCGCTTAATTAGCAGAAGGTTTATTTAACCGGAGTGATGACCAAATGGCGATATGGTTCTGTACCATTGGAAGTCGTCTTGATTTTCGGATAATGAAGCAGAGCCTTATGTATTACCTTCCGTTCATATGACGGCATCGGCTCCAATGCAACAGTTTTACCAGTTTTCAGGGATTTATTGGCCATTCTTTCAGCTAATTGGATTAAAGTATCCGTTCGACGGTTGCGATAATCCTCTGCATCTACAATCACATTCAAAAACTGCTTCGAATAGCGATTGGCTACCAATTGTGTTAAATACTGAAGGGAATTTAACGTTTGACCCCGTTTACCAATTAATAAAGCAATTTTTTCACCTGACAAATGGAACGTTACGTTCTTCCCCTGGCGTTGAACCCTGATTTCCGACTTAACTCCCATTTTTTGAGTGATATCCTGCAGGAACTTTAGGGATTCTTCAACGGGATCAGCAGGCAATGTCACGTGGACGATTGCTTGCCTGGCCCCAAACAAACCCAAAAATCCTTTTTTTCCTTCATCCTCAATTTCAATTTCCACGCGATCTCTTGTGCTGTTAAGTTGAGCTAAAGCTGAATTGACTGCTTCTTCGACAGATTGTCCTGTAGCAGTTATCTTTTTCACTTTTTCTTTGCTCCCTCCGCGTTTTCCGCAGCTGCTTTTCTAAGATCTGGACCTTTGATGAAATATGTTTGAACGATGCCGAAAAGGTTACCCACTACCCAGTAAAGTGAAAGAGCAGCTGGAAAATTAATTGCAAAAATAACAATCATGACTGGCATGATGTAAAGCATCATTGTCATTTGTGCCGCCATTTGCGGATTTGAGTTCATTCCCGCCATTGACAACTTTTGCTGAATGAAAGTTGTAATACCCGCTATGATCGGCAAGATATAATAAGGATCCGGAGAACCTAAATCGAACCAGAGAAAACTATGCAGGGAAATCTCATGCGTACGGCTGATTGCATGATAAAAACCAATCAAAATTGGCATTTGAACCACTATCGGTAAACATCCTGCCAATGGATTCACATTATATTTTGAAAATAACGCCATTGTTTCTTTTTGTAGTTTTTGTTGTGTGGCAGCGTCTTTTGAGCTGTATTTTGCTTGAAGTTCTTTCATTTCTGGTTGAATGGCTTGCATTGCTTTTGAACTTTTCACCTGTTTAATCATAAGTGGAAGTAATATCAAGCGTATGATTAAGGTAACCGCAATGATTCCCAAACCGTAGCTTCCGCCAAATAATTCAGAAATATAAATAATGAGGGATGATAACGGATAGACAATATATGAATTCCAGAACCCTTCACTATCTGCCGTTATCGGTTCTTTGATCTCCGTACATCCTGATAGCAACATCATTATCGAAGCTAATCCAATGATGAGTAATATTCGTTTCTTCAACCGTTTTTTCCTCCTAACTTCAATCAATCTTTTTGAATAAATGTAACCCGTTCACAAGTGAACTACAAGGAAAAGTCACCCACTTATCAACTTTTAACGATGAAATTCTATTTTTTCAAAGCATAATTAATAACTATGTCGAAAAAGGAGTTTTTAAGGGTTTATTTTATTTTTTTGAAATTTAGCGATTTAGAACGCTTCAGGACATGGATCAAACTGCTTTTCACTTGAGAAAAGTCCATTTCTGCCGCTGGTTTTCTAGCAATCACAATATAGTCTTTTCCCTCTTCTATATCCTCTTTCAATTCTAAAAATGCTTGCCGTATGTATCTTTTAATTTGATTCCGAACAACGGCATTCCCAATCTTCTTACTGACAGAGAGGCCTATGCGGAAATATTCCTGCTCGGGCTTTTGAAGGACATAGATAACGAATTGTCGATTGGCAGAGGATTCTCCCTTTTTAAAAACGAGTTGGAATTCGTCCTCTTTCTTTATCCTTAACTTTTTTTTCATCTTTACACCTTCATTAGAATGAATTGAGTCTCAGTAAATCCTTTATTTAGCGAAAAAAAACCACTGAGACTTTTCAGTGGTCTATGCAGATAGTACTTTTCTTCCTTTACGGCGACGTGCAGCGATTACGTTACGTCCGTTTTTCGTGCTCATACGTGCACGGAAACCGTGAACTTTACTATGTTTGCGATTATTCGGTTGATAAGTTCTTTTCATTATATGACACCTCCCTGAGGAATAACAGTTAAAGACAGTCCTTACAATTATATAGATGTTGCTTTCTACTTGTCAACTACATCTAGAAAAATATTTACTTTTTGCTTAATGTCCAGTGGGTTTTTTACTACCTAGCCTATTGTAAATGATTTTGCCTATAACTGATATAGAAATTTTTGGTCAGAGGGTACATTTCATGAATTTTAACCTAATTGATCCCTCTTCATACTACTTTACCATGCATATAACGAATCGACAAAAACATTTGTGAACTTCCGCTTTCGTTTTATAGAGGAACTAGGGACACCTGAATGGCATAAATGCAGTGATGGGGAATCAGTATACAACCTGTTTTAGTTCCATCCATCAATAAAATAATTTAGAGGAATTCGACGCCATCACTCCATCTGTGGATAAAATTCGACATGTTTTTTTCTATCCACAGCCCATTTCGTATAGTTTTACACAAAAAAGAAGCCTGTGGAAAAGTTTTTCCCACAGGCCCTTTGAGTTGTGGATAAAGTTCACTAAGCCATTGCAAGACGTCCAAATTTCTGATATTATATTTGTGTTTTCACTCTGAATAACTTTATCAACAGATAACGGTTATCCACAGACTGTGCATAACTTGTGGATAGTTTATTCGACCTGTGAATATTAATCTGTCCACAAACAGTGGATATTGTCGAAAAACCTATTATCTTCTTATTATATATTTCAAGACATGCCTGTTGATGAATAAACATACGGACCTGCATCTTATTACAAGATGTTATTTATACAAAGGTTGTACAATGCGCGATATCGTTCCAGGGACCTCACCTTTTAGTGACATCCAACATCCCTTATACAGCTCACCGAACTTTTGCTGTCCAAATTTTTTTAAGACAGCGATCGATGAGTTTATTTGTGCCTAGACCTTTTAATACTTATAGAAAAATATTTTGCAAAGGAGGGATAAGTTTGGATAACATCGATAGCCTCTGGAATCAGGCACTCGGAAAAATTGAGAAAAAGATCAGTAAACCAAGCTTTGAAACTTGGCTTAAATCAACTAAAGCTTATTTACTTCAAGGTGACATCTTAACAGTCACCGCTCCCAATGAATTTGCTAGGGATTGGCTTGAGGAACGTTATTCTCACCTTATTTCTGATGTTTTATTCGAACTGACCGGCGAAGAATTGGAAGCGAAGTTCATTATTCCGCCCAATCAGGAAGATGATGACTTTTCCGCTCCCGTTCAGCCTAAAAAGATAAAAAAACAGGATAAGGAAAACAATCCATTTCCACAGCATATGCTTAACTCGAAAAATACCTTCGATACGTTTGTCATTGGCTCCGGCAATCGTTTTGCCCATGCTGCGTCTCTCGCTGTCGCAGAAGCACCCGCCAAAGCCTATAACCCGTTGTTTATATATGGAGGAGTAGGGCTTGGTAAGACTCATTTAATGCATGCCATTGGTCATTACGTACTTGAGCATAATCCAAAGGCAAAAGTCGTTTATCTATCCTCTGAAAAATTCACGAATGAATTCATCAATTCTATCCGGGATAATAAGGCCGGGGAATTTCGTGATAGATATCGTACGGTAGATGTTTTATTAATTGATGATATTCAATTCCTAGCAGGAAAAGAACAAACTCAAGAAGAGTTTTTCCATACATTCAATGCCTTGCATGAAGAAAGTAAACAGATCGTCATCTCGAGTGATCGTCCACCCAAAGAGATTCCAACACTTGAAGATCGTCTCCGTTCCCGCTTTGAATGGGGCTTGATTACGGATATTACGCCACCTGACTTAGAAACGAGGATTGCCATTTTACGTAAAAAGGCCAAGGCGGAAGGACTCGATATTCCGAATGAAGTAATGCTTTATATAGCCAACCAAATCGATTCGAACATCAGGGAGCTTGAAGGTGCACTTATTCGTGTTGTCGCCTATTCTTCGCTGATCAATAAAGATATTAATGCTGATTTAGCTGCTGAGGCTTTGAAAGACATCATTCCAAGCTCAAAACCTAAAATAATCACGATCTTGGAAATTCAAAAAACGGTCGGTGAGCATTACAGCGTAAAACTTGAGGACTTCAAAGCGAAAAAGAGGACTAAATCCGTAGCTTTTCCAAGACAGATTGCTATGTACCTCTCCCGGGAAATGACCGACTTTTCGCTGCCTAAAATAGGCGATGAATTCGGAGGGCGAGACCATACGACCGTCATCCATGCCCATGAAAAAATCTCGAAACTTATGCAAACGGATACCCAGCTGCAACGTCAGGTCAAGGAAATCCAGGATCAATTGAAGGTATAATAGATTCTGGATAATGTGTATAACTGATGACTACTTACACACAGTCTGTCCACATGTGGATAGACTGTTTTATCTTAGCTTCAACCGGGTTATCCACATATCCACAAGCCCTACTACTATTACTACTATCTTTTTTAAATAAAATTATTAATAAATATGCCATTTAGGCAATTAAAATTGGAGGATGGAACATGAGATTCGTAATTCAAAGAGATCGATTAGTTCATAGTGTCCAAGAAGTAATGAAAGCTATCACATCGAGAACGACGATTCCTATTTTAACGGGGATAAAAATAAGTGTGACAACAGAAGGAGTTACCTTAACAGGAAGTGACTCGGATATTTCCATACAGTCATTTATTCCAGCTGAAGTAGATGGTGATGAAATCGTCGAAGTTAAAAGCAGCGGTGGAATTGTCCTTAATGCACGCTTTTTCAGTGAAATCGTCAAAAAACTACCGATGGATACAGTAGAAATCGAGGTCCAAAATAATTTTCAAACGATCATCCGGTCTGGTAAAGCTGAATTTAACTTAAATGGATTAGATCCTGAAGAATATCCTCATTTACCGATCATTGAAGAAGAAAATATCTTCAAACTTCCAACGGATCTTTTAAAAACACTGATTCGTCAAACCGGGTTTGCAGTGTCCACCTCAGAAACACGACCTATCTTAACAGGTGTAAACTTGAAGGTTCAGGATGACGAATTAACCTGTATTGCAACAGATAGTCATAGATTGGCCATGAGGACAGCTAAAATTGAGAACAAGATTAACGGAGCTTATAGTGTCGTCATTCCAGGGAAAAGCCTAAGCGAGTTAAGTAAGATTCTGGATGATACGAATGAACTTATAGAAATCGTCATCACGGATAACCAAGTCTTATTCAAAGCAGAAAACCTATTGTTCTTCTCACGTCTACTTGAAGGAAACTACCCGGACACTTCCCGATTGATTCCAACCGATAGCAAAACGGATGTGACAGTCCATACAAAAGACTTCCTGCAAGCGATTGATCGGGCATCTTTATTAGCTCGAGAGGGAAGAAATAATGTGGTTAAACTAACAACCATAGAGGGTCGCATCATCGAAGTGTCTTCCAATACACCAGAAATAGGTAAAGTGAGCGAGGAAGTACAAGCTGAAGCCATCGAAGGGGAAGACTTGAAAATATCCTTCAGTGCAAAATTTGTCATGGATGCATTAAAGGCATTAGAAGGATCCGATATCAAAATAAACTTTACTGGTGCTATGCGTCCATTTGTCATCCGACCGTTACATGATGAATCAATGCTCCAATTAATCCTGCCAGTAAGAACTTACTAAAATAATATTTCACAAAATTAAAGACCTGCTACCGGGTCTTTAATTTTTTAGCTCAAATGTATGGGGAGACAAGGATTAGCCAAGACTGCAACCTATGCAAAGAAGGTACAATCTGTTAAATAAAGGATAAGCAAAAGCTATACTTTGTCTTAATCCAATTTATTTAGTAAAATAAAGTATTAAAGACTACTTAGAAATGAGTGAGGCACCTAATGGACTCAATAAAAATAAGCACGGAATATATTACGCTAGGACAATTCTTGAAGTTGGCCGATTTAATTCAAAGCGGCGGCATGTCAAAATGGTTTTTAAGCGAATATGAGGTTTTCATCAACGGCGAATTAGATGTGAGACGAGGCAGAAAGTTACGGTCAGGTGATAAAATCGAAATCCCTGAATTCGGCACCTTCACAATAACAAGCTAAAACATAAGGGAAGAGCGGATTATGTACATTGAAAAAATAAGTTTGAAAAACTACCGCAACTATACCGAATTAGACCTTACCTTTGAAAATAAGGTCAATGTAATCCTTGGGGAAAATGCCCAAGGAAAAACAAATGTAATGGAATCCATTTTCGTATTAGCAATGGCAAAATCCCACCGTACCTCAAATGACAAAGAACTTATTCGCTGGGATGAAGAGTATGCTAAAATAGAAGGCAGAGTAAGAAAGAGAAATACATCAATCCCACTTGAGCTGACCATTTCGAAAAAGGGTAAAAAGGCGAAGTGCAACCATATTGAACAGAGAAAATTAAGTCAGTATGTCGGCAATATGAATGTGGTCATGTTTGCTCCTGAGGACTTGAATCTCGTAAAGGGAAGTCCTCAAGTCAGACGCCGTTTTATAGATATGGAAATTGGCCAGGTTTCTCCTGTATACCTTCATGATATGAGCCAATATCATAAAATACTTCAACAAAGAAATCATTACTTAAAGCTTCTGCAGACCCGTAAACAAAAGGACGAGGCGATGCTTGATGTATTAACTGACCAGATTATTCAGTATGCAGCGAAAATTGTCGAAAGAAGGTTTCACTTTCTTTCTAAGCTTCAGCAATGGGCAGAGCCGATTCATTCAGGGATCTCCAGGAATCTAGAAGTATTGAAAATCCAATATAAGCCGTCGCTTGATGTATCAGAATCCATGAATTTGACGAAAATAATAGAAGTATACACAGAAAAATTTGATAAAATAAAGGCAAGAGAAATTGAGCGGGGCGTAACCTTGATAGGACCTCACCGGGATGATTTGACTTTTTATGTAAATGGCCGTGATGTCCAGACCTATGGTTCCCAGGGACAGCAGCGTACGACTGCGTTATCTTTGAAACTTGCTGAAATTGAATTGATTCATGAGGAAATCGGTGAGTATCCGATTTTACTATTGGATGATGTGTTATCGGAACTTGACGATTATCGTCAAACTCATTTACTAAATACGATACAAGGAAAAGTGCAGACGTTTGTGACGACACCTTCTATCGATGGAATCGATCATCAAACCCTCAGAGAAGCGTCCACCTTTTATGTGAGTCAAGGCAGTATAAAAAAGCTTAAATAACGAGGTGAAAGCATGTATCTCCATATTGGTGAGGATATTCTTGTGAAAACGGATGATATCATAGCTATTTTAGATAAAAAGATGCTTCACTCCTCTCCCATAATCGATGAATTCTTGGAGAAAAGGGTAGATGTGATCTCTCATTTAACAAAAAACTCGATTAAATCGATTGTAGTGACAGAAAAGCAGGTCTATTATTCACCGCTTGCCTCGGTCACCCTGAAAAAACGCTCGCTGCAGTCACCTTCCTTAATCGATGAATAAATGCTCTATAGATTATTGTTATCCTTTAAAGTGATAAATGCCAAAAGAAAAGTGTAGGTGGATACGTATGACAATGGAACAAAAAGAAGTACAAGCTCAGGCATACGATGAGAATCAGATACAGGTTTTAGAAGGCTTAGAAGCAGTACGTAAGCGTCCCGGCATGTATATCGGTACCACATCTGCAAAAGGACTTCACCATCTTGTTTGGGAAATTGTCGATAATAGTATTGATGAAGCGCTAGCAGGTTTTTGTGATGAAATAAAAGTGACAATTGAAAAGGACAACAGTATTACTGTTGTCGATAATGGTCGTGGTATCCCAGTGGGTATACATGAAAAAATGGGTCGTCCTGCAGTAGAAGTAATCATGACTGTACTTCATGCTGGTGGGAAGTTCGGCGGCGGAGGCTATAAGGTTTCCGGAGGTCTGCATGGTGTAGGTGCCTCAGTCGTAAATGCCCTATCGACAGTGTTAGAAGTATTTGTTCATCGTGACGGAAAAATACACTATCAACAATTTAATCGTGGTGTACCTAAAGAGGACCTAAAGGTTATCGGAGAAACTGACCATACGGGTACAACGGTCCACTTTGTTCCGGATAAGGAAATATTCACGGAATCCATAGAATATGATTTTGATACGCTGGCAACTCGTATCCGAGAGCTCGCTTTCCTAAATAAAGGATTGAAGCTGATCATTGAAGATAAGCGTGAAGAAGAGGAAAAAATCAAGGAATTCCACTATGAAGGTGGAATTAAGTCATATGTAGAGCATTTGAACCGTTCTAAAGAAGTACTCCATGAAGAACCCATTTTCATGGAAGGCGAAAAAGATGGCATTTCTATCGAGTTAGCTCTTCAATACAATGATAGCTATATTAGTAACCTTTTTTCTTTTGCCAATAATATTCATACCTATGAAGGCGGTACGCATGAATCAGGTTTCAAGACTGCGTTGACCCGCGTAATCAATGATTACGCTAGGAAAAACGGACTTTTGAAGGAAGCGGATAATAATTTCTCTGGTGAAGATGTGCGTGAAGGATTAACCGCAATCATATCGATTAAGCACCCTGAGCCCCAATTCGAAGGGCAAACGAAAACAAAACTGGGGAACTCTGAAGTCAGGACTGTAACGGATTCCATTCTTTCCGAAAGGTTGGATTCCTTCTTATACGAAAACCCTGCAGTCGCCAGAAAAATCATAGATAAAGGGCTTATGGCTGCAAGGGCAAGAATGGCTGCCAAGAAAGCACGTGAGTTAACAAGAAGAAAAAGTGCATTGGAAGTCTCCAATCTACCGGGTAAACTGGCGGATTGTTCGTCCAAGGATCCTAGTATCAGCGAATTGTACATCGTGGAAGGAAACTCTGCCGGAGGATCTGCCAAACAAGGCCGTGACCGCCACTTCCAAGCTATTTTGCCACTACGGGGTAAAATTTTAAACGTTGAAAAAGCGCGATTGGATCGAATTCTTCATAATGAGGAGATTGGTACGATTATTACTGCACTTGGAACGGGTATTGGCGATGAATTCAATATTGAAAAGGCAAGATATCATAAAATTGTCATCATGACCGATGCGGATGTAGATGGTGCCCATATTAGAACGTTGATGCTGACATTCTTCTACCGCTATATGAGAAAAATCATCGAATATGGTTATATCTATATCGCCCAGCCACCTCTTTTCAAGATTCAACAGGGGAAAAAGGTGGATTATGCCTATAATGACCGGGAGCTTGAAACAATAATGGCAAGCCTTCCAAGCACACCGAAGCCTAACCTACAGCGCTATAAAGGGCTGGGGGAAATGAATCCAGAACAACTATGGGATACGACCATGAGCCCTGACACGAGAACGTTGCTTCAGGTTAGTTTAAAAGATGCCGTTGAAGCGGATGAAACGTTCGAGATGCTCATGGGGGATAAGGTTGAACCACGTCGAAATTTCATTGAAGAAAACGCGATTTATGTAAAAAATCTAGATATTTAATTTGTTTAACAGGATGATCTTATATCCTGTTCTTTACATAGTTCACGACCCGATCCAAAAATGAAAGTATAAGCTTTATAAAGGAGGTTGGCTCCATGTCAGAAATAGAAAGATCAGGTGTGCAAGAGATAAATATAAGCAAGGAAATGCGGACGTCCTTTTTGGATTATGCCATGAGTGTTATTGTAGCTCGGGCTTTGCCTGATGTAAGGGATGGCTTGAAACCGGTGCACCGGAGAATTCTTTATGCAATGAATGATCTTGGGATGACGTCGGATAAACCATTTAAAAAATCAGCCCGTATTGTAGGTGAAGTAATCGGTAAGTATCATCCTCATGGTGATTCTGCTGTGTATGAAACGATGGTCCGGATGGCGCAGCCCTTTAACTATCGTTATATGCTTGTCGACGGTCATGGGAACTTCGGATCTGTCGATGGTGACCAAGCGGCTGCAATGAGGTATACGGAAGCAAGGATGTCGAAAATATCGATGGAATTGCTTCGTGATTTAAACAAAGATACAGTTAGCTTCCAAGATAACTATGATGGTTCGGAAAGAGAGCCTGCTGTTATGCCGGCTCGTTTCCCAAACTTATTAGTGAATGGTTCTTCAGGGATAGCTGTCGGAATGGCAACCAATATCCCTCCTCACCAATTAGGCGAGGTAATTGATGGCGTATTGGCATTAAGTAAAAATCCAGAAATTACGATTCCAGAGTTGATGGAACACATTCCTGGACCCGATTTCCCGACTGCAGGGCTTATATTAGGCCGGAGTGGTATCAGGAAAGCCTATGAAACAGGAAAAGGTTCAATCATTCAACGTGCTAGAGTTGAAATCGAAGAGAAAGCCAATGGTAAACAAGTCATTATCGTTAAGGAAATCCCTTATCAAGTGAACAAGGCAAGATTGATAGAAAAAATTGCCGAGCTTGCTCGGGATAAGAGGATTGAAGGCATAACCGATCTACGGGATGAGTCGGATCGTAACGGTATGAGAATTGTCATGGAGCTTAGGAAAGACGTAAATGCGAATGTCCTCCTAAATAATTTATACAAACATACTGCCATGCAAACGACTTTTGGAATTAACCTGCTTGCTTTGGTAAACGGGCAGCCTAAGGTCTTGAACTTGAAGGAATGCCTGTATCATTACTTGGAACATCAAAAGATTGTCATTCGTCGTAGAACGGAATTTGAACTGCGTAAAGCGGAAGCTCGGGCCCATATACTAGAGGGATTACGAGTAGCACTTGATAATTTGGATGCAGTCATTGCATTAATACGTGGTTCACAGACTACTGAAATAGCTAGAGAAGGGTTAATGACTCAATTCTCGCTTTCAGAAAAGCAAGCCCAAGCTATTTTGGATATGCGTTTACAACGCTTAACTGGTTTGGAACGAGAAAAAATTGAAGAAGAGTATCAAGCCTTGATGGCATTGATCGCAGAATTCAAAGCGGTCTTGGCCAATGAAGAGAAGGTTCTTGAAATCATTCGTGAAGAGCTTCTAGAAATAAAAGAGCGTTTCAATGATAAGAGGAGAACTGAAATTACATTAGTAGGTTTTGAAAGTCTGGAAGATGAGGATTTAATCCCTGAAGAAAATATTATCGTGACCCTAACGCATAATGGATATATCAAACGGTTACCTGCCACTACGTATCGTAGTCAAAAACGTGGAGGGCGAGGCATACAAGGTATGGGTACAAATGCTGACGACTTTGTCGATCATCTGTTAACGACATCGACTCACGATACATTATTATTCTTCACCAATAAAGGGAAAGTCTATCGTTCTAAAGGATATGAAATACCTGAATATGGACGGACAGCAAAAGGGCTCCCTCTTATCAATCTGTTAGAAGTTGATAAAGGAGAATGGGTCAATGCAATCATTCCAGTGAGGGAATTCACTAATGATTGGTACTTGTTCTTCACAACAAGACACGGTATATCTAAGCGTACACCGTTGTCATCCTTCGCTAATATCCGAAATAATGGATTGATAGCTGTAGGTCTCCGTGAAGATGATGAACTGATTTCGGTTCGACTCACGAATGGCGAAAAGCAAATTATCATCGGTACTAAAGCGGGAATGATGATTCGTTTCCCAGAAACCGATGTCCGTACAATGGGACGTACAGCTGCTGGGGTAAAAGGAATTTCCTTAAGAGCCTCCGATGAAGTAATCGGCATGGAGATTTTGGAAGAAGATGAAGAAGTACTGATTGTTACGAAAAATGGTTATGGAAAGCGGACAAACGCTGAGGAATACCGTATCCAAAGCCGTGGTGGTAAAGGTATCAAAACTTGTAATGTCACAGAGAAAAACGGTGAGCTTGTTGCCGTGAAAACCGTTACAGGGGAAGAAGAAGACTTGATGCTGATTACAGCTGCCGGTGTATTGATCCGAATGGAAGTTGAAGGAATTTCTAAGACAGGTCGTAATACACAGGGTGTTAAGCTTATCCGTCTTGAGTCTTCGGAAAATGAATATGTTTCGACTGTGGCTATCGTTGGACGTGAAGAGGAAGAAGAAGAACTTCTTGAACCAGTAGAAGGCATCGATGAAGATGCTCCTGTTGAGGAGTCAGTTCAAGACGCTGGTGAAACTGCAGTGAACGATGAAACTGAAATAGATGTAGATACAGATACAGATACGGAAGAATAAAAAGATGTAGCAAAGGGGACCCAGGCTAATTTAGCTGGGCCTTTTTTTGTTGTACATACACCAATGTAGTTATAAATACCTAACTTATTTTTTGAATCGTTGAATGATTAATAGGTAATTTATCATAAAAAGATGGATATCTCCGTAAATTTCTAGTAAAATAGTCTGTGTTAAATAACTGTTACAGAGGTGAACAGTTTTGCTGGTGAAAACCGACTTTTTAGTAGAAGGTTGCATACTTTCAAAAGATATTAAGGGATACATGGGCCACCCTATCATGAACAAGAAAACGATATTGACTTCTGAATTGATAGAAGTCTTGAAAGTCTTCTTAATACAAGAAGTTAGTGTTGAAAAGATGTTGATTGACGGAGAAAGATTTATCCCGAAGGAAATCATTGATAAGGAACTAGACGATACAGAAGATTCCTCCGACTTCATCACCCACTATTTAAAAACTGTCCAAACCTATAAGCAGCTTTTTAAAAATTGGCAGGCAGGTAGTAAAGTCGAAGTGGCCATCATTCGGTCGTCTCTTATCCCTCTAGTGGTTAAAGCATTGGAAGAACCTAGTGCTATCCTGAAGCTTAATCATTACAGCAATAAAGAAGATTATATCTATCACCATGCTATATCAACTGGCTTAATAGGAGCACTCATCGCGTTTAAAATGAAATGTGAGTTAGCTGATATCTACCAAGTAGCTCTTGGTGGGTGCTTGGCAGACTGTGGGATGGCCAAACTCCCCCCCAGCATTTTCAATAAAGCCACAAGCTTGTCTTTGGAAGAGAATGAAGAGGTCCAGAATCACCCCATTTCCAGTTATCAAATGATTAAAGATAGTTCAATCATTACGGATAGCGTGAAGCTAGCAGTACTAGAGCATCACGGGAGGTTGGATGGGAGCGGGTATCCTCACAAGATGAGAGCGAAAACCATGCATCTATTCTCGAAAATAATAGCAGTGGCGGATGTTTTTCATGCAATGACATCCGAAAGAGTCTATAGAAAGAAACAGCCGCCGTTCAAAGTAGTGGAAATGATTCTCCATGATAGTTTTGGCCAATTTGACATTACGGTCGTTCAAGCGCTTTTAGCTTGCTTCTCCAGTTTTGCAGTTGGGACCAAAGTCAAATTAAATGATGGTTCCATAGCTGACATCATGTTCATAAATGCTAATTCACAAACTAGGCCACTGGTTCGTTTATATGATAATGGTGATATAATTGATTTGGGATCCAATAGGGAAATATATATAGAGGAAATCCTATAATTTATGGGTAGCTTACTAGATTAATTAGTAAGCCTCCTTATAAAAGGGGGACGATTCAAGGTGAACCTATTGGTCATTTTATTTTATTTTAAAATAACACTTGCAATTAGTAGCGATAATAGATATACTAATTAAGTCGACAGCGAGTTAATAAAAAGTTGTTGACAACAAATAATATATTTGATATATTATTAAAGTCGCTTCAGGGCGATTGAATAATTGCTCTTTGAAAACTGAACAAAACAAAGCGCCAACGTAAATTTTGAGTGAGCACACACTATAAAAAAAAGCAAAATGAGCAAGTCAAACATTTCTTCGGAGAGTTTGATCCTGGCTCAGGACGAACGCTGGCGGCGTGCCTAATACATGCAAGTCGAG
>NZ_JBNNSR010000017.1:0-50630 GCF_050277925.1 Peribacillus sp. NPDC097264 | reverse complement strand
AAATGTTTGACTTGCTCATTTTGCTTTTTTATAGTGTGTGCTCACTCAAAATTTACGTTGGCGCTTTGTTTTGTTCAGTTTTCAAAGAGCAATTTCGTTGTCGTTTACTTCGTAAGCGACTTATACATCTTATCATGTTTTCATCTAAGTTGTCAACATGTTTTTTGATGTTTTTTTATTTCGTAAAGCTTCGTTGAAGCTGCGAAAGCTGATGTCCCGCAGCGACATGTATTAATATAACACCTATATTATTATTGGTCAATACTAAAAATGATTTTTTAGTATATTTTTTTAAACTTTATAAAATCGCTGATAAACATCGTGCCCTTTGGTCTCGACTCTAATGGTATCCACTACTTTCTTTTCAATTAAGTATTCTAAAAGAACGCCTAGATCGATTGAATAATAACTTAGTTCTGGATGCTCCATTAACTCCGCTATGGTCCAAGATCCTTCTCTAGCATTCATTATTTCCAGTAGGTGTTGAGAACCGGCATTGGTACGGGAATAAATAAGGAACTCACTAGCTAGAAAAAGAAGCTCCAACCTTTTCTCCAGGGTTTCTTCACTGCTTATCAGTTCTTCGTACAACTTATATATTTCAGGTTCCATTTGCTTCACTTGATTCCAAACCGTCACCTCTGGATGAAAACCTTGTTCTATTATTTCCAATCGGGCTAGATGATGTAGCGAGTGAACAATATGGTTATAGGCATCCAGATAATGGCCATTCTCAAAAAAGTCTTTTCCATCCCTATACCTACGAATTAACTTGGCAAATTCCATTCCCATCTTCAGCTTTCTTCCATAGAAGGGAAACTCACGGATCTCGGTTTTTAAATGCTCCAGGTATTCATTTCGGTCGAATAAAATCTTCCCATTATAAATCCAATCCACGACTTTTCGATTCGACCCTAATAAAATCCATTCCTTGACTTGCTCTTCTTTTACAACATGTAAAGCCGCTTTCTTATCTTGATAGGTATAGTGCTTTAAAAATACAGGTTCCTCTGCATCATCCACGATGACAAATAGGACATAATCAAACGTATCTGTGATGGGGCTGTTGTGCTCCCTTTTTTCTATTAACAAAATCCCTAGTGTGGACTTCAAACTTGCTCGCTCTTGATAAATCGGGCGAAGGATATCTTCCATTATAAATTCCTCCAAAACCATTTTTCTTTTTACATTCGACAATTCTCTTCAAAAATCCTGTTTTCTGAGCCTAGATGTTCCTTCCTATTTTTCCTCGGGTCAACCATAAGTCATTTGTATCCTTTATTTCTTTTTTGTTCCAACCTTAGTTTATGTTATAGTTAAAGTTATATTTTAGGAGGGTCTAACATGGCTAAATATTCTAGCAAAATCAATAAAATCCGTACGTTTGCTTTAAGTTTGATCTTCGTTGGCTTTATCGTGATGTATATCGGTCTATTCTTTAAGTCGCACCCTATCGTCATGACGCTCTTCATGGGTCTTGGACTTCTATTCATTATCGCAAGCACGGGCGTTTACTTTTGGATTGGGATGCTGTCCACAAAGTCGGTACAGGTTATCTGCCCGAACTGTGGGAAGCCTACGAAAATATTAGGTAGGGTCGATATATGTATGCATTGCAATGAAACGCTGACCCTTGATAAAAAGCTGGAAGGCGAAGAGTTCGACGAAAAATATAATCGCAAAAGCCTGAACGACTGAATGGAATGGATTTTAGTTACAGTGCTTTTGCAACAAAAAAAGTTCCAACCAAGTGGCGGAACTTTTTTTAATGTGCTTCTTTCTTTGCACAATCCGTGCATTCCCCATAGATTTCCATCCGATGGTGACTTACGTTGAATCCGGTGACCTGTGCTGCAAAGTGCTCGACCTCATCCAATGCAGGATAATCGAAGTCGACGATTTTACCACAGCTTTCGCAGATAACATGATAATGATTCGTTGTTACGAAATCAAATCTAGCTGACGAATCGCCATAGGTAAGCTCTTTGACCAATCCCACTTCACGAAACACACGCAGGTTGTTATAAACCGTAGCCACACTCATATTCGGAAACTTGCCTTCTAACGCTTTATAAATATCATCAGCAGTAGGATGCGACATGGAGTCTATCAAATACTCAAGAATTGCATGGCGTTGAGGAGTTATTCTTACACCGGTATCTTTAAGGGAATCCAACGCTTCTTTCAACTGAACTTCAGACACCGTCATCCACCTCTTTTTCTAATTAAGTATGAATTATTACATTGTAATGTTTATAAATAGTGTACTCCCCATAAGCAAGCTTTGTCAATATATCTACACCCTTAGTTTATTCCTCATTCATTTAATTATTTCCTGTTTTTCTAGTTGGTCCTAGTATCCCTTTTTAGGGTCGATGATATTAATGAAATCCTTTCCGTCTTTTAGGTAGACTTTCATGTTTTCCTCAAAGATTGAAAAGGTCCTTGGTAAATATTCGCCGCTTTTGCTTGATAGGTGCGGGGTTACCGTGACCTGCTCCATATTCCAGAATGGGTGGCCCTTCACTAGCGGTTCAGGTTCGAATACATCCAGTATCACATGAGCGAGTTCATGCTCCTGCATGGCCTCTATAAGCACGTCTTCCTTGAACAGATCTCCCCGTCCTATATTCACGAAGACGGCTGTACGTTTCATTGCCTTAAAATGTTCTTTCTTTAACAAATCCTTCGTTTCATCCGTACTAGGCAAGACGCTTACGATATAATCCGCTTTGGGCAATGCTTTCTCAAGCTCCGTAAGGGCGTATAGATGATCGATGTGTTCGACGGCTTTCCCACTACGATTCACTCCGAGGGTCGTCATTCTAAAAGCCTTGGCAAGACGTGCCACTTCCCCTCCAATTGCCCCCGTTCCTAGGATAAGCATCGTTTTTCCATTCAACTCGCCTACTTCTATCTTCCGGTCCCAGATTTCTCCCGCTTCATTCTCAATTAGTTGTCTTAATTTCTTTTCATACTGTAAAAGCATGCCGATTGTATATTCAGCCATCGGGATTTTATGGATGCCCCTAGCGTTGGTCACCATGATTCCGCGTTTCTCAATGGCGGCAAAAGGCATTAACTCCAATCCGGCACTCATGACCATGATCCATTTCACGTTCACTGCCTCTTCAATGATTTCATCGGTTAAATCTTCTCCATATGTAATAAGAACTTCGGCCTCTTGGAGCTTTTCATCCGCCCAAGTTTCTTGATAAATGAATGTCAAATCGGGAAATGCTTGTGCCATCTTCTTTTGAATGTCTTCATTCGGAATGATTGTTGAAAATACTAACATGATTATCTCTCCTTTTCTTTACATAAAAAAACACGGGCACTGAATGTCCCGCGCAACTTTCTATGAGGAGGTATTCCCTTACTAAATCATATTCAGGGGTCCTCTATTTGAGTTGGACAAACGCCTCTCCCTATTAAAAAGGGCTTTATTTTAATTGATTTGGATTCAATTCGCATAATTCCCGTGGCACGAATAAACCGTCCTTACGAACCAGTATATCATCAAAGTAGATCGCTCCGCCGCCATATTCGGGTCGCTGGATCAAGACCATGTCCCAATGAGACGATGATTGATTTCCATTATCGGCCTCTTGGTAAGCTTGACCAGTGGCAAGATGGAGGCTGCCGCTAATCTTCTCATCGAATAGGATATCACCCATCGGTTCCATGATATACGGATTGATTCCCAGGGCGAATTCCCCGATGTACCGGGATCCTTCATCCACATCGAGCAAACGATTCATTTGGTCCGACTGGGTGGAAGTAGCTTTCATGATTTTCCCCTTTTGAAACGAAAGGGTTATCCCATCAAATACCTTCCCTTGGTAGGAAGAAGGTGTATTGAAGGAGATCGTGCCATTGACACTGTCTTTTACCGGTGCCGTGAACACTTCACCATCCGGAAGATTGTTTTTACCAGCGCAAATGACAGCGGGGATATTTTTAATGGAAAAAGCCAGGTCAGTCCCCGGCGATATGATCCGGACTTGATCCGTTTGATCCATCCAATCCTTTAGAGGCTTCATGGACTTTTCCATTTTGTGATAATCCAGTGTGCACACGTTTAACAAGAAATCTTCATACTGCTCAAAGCTCATGCCGGATTTTTTTGCAGAACCAATGGTCGGATAATTCAGTAACACCCAGCGCCGGTTATTGACGAAGAACATGGTGGACGTTTTCATGGCATCCTCCTGAAGGCGATATCTCTCATGAGGGACACTCACTCCTCGCCCTTCGTTCCCATCGCCCGATATGATGATGACTGCATCCACATCTTCGTATTTCTTATAATTCCATTTCGATAAGGTATCGAGCTGTTCCTTAACATTCCCTTTTAGCAGATGACTGGTAATTTCGTCATCTTCAAGTTCCGCATAAGGATAGGCCCCCATTCTATAGGCTTCGTCAATCAGTTCCTTCAATAGGGCCTTTGCTGCAACAGGCCCACGGATCAAGACCCGCTCTTTAGCCTGCAGCCTCAGTGAATGATGAATCAGCTGCTTGGCAAGCTTGATAAGTCGCTCATCCTTCATTAGCCTGTACCTTATTTTTCTAGGTCACGAAGAGTTTCCAACGCTTCTTCGACGTGGCCCTTTACTTTGACTTTACGCCATTCTTTAACGATCGTTCCTTCCTTATCAATCAGGAAAGTCGAACGCTCAATGCCCATGTATTCCTTACCGAAGTTCTTTTTCAATTTCCATACGCCATATAATTCAGCGGCTTCTTGCTTTTCATCAGCAAGCAACAGGAAAGGCAACCCATGTTTTTCAATGAATTTTTCATGACGTGTTACCGGGTCCGGGCTAATGCCTATGATGACAGCATCAAGCTCTTCGAATTGTTCATTAGCATCACGGAAATCACAAGCCTCCGTCGTGCAACCGGGTGTCATGTCTTTTGGGTAAAAATATAATACAACGTGTTTACCCTTGAATCCTGATAGGGTAACTTGTTCTCCGTTGTTTGCTGGTAATTGAAAGTCTGGTGCTTTCTCTCCAATTTCGACCGTCATTCTAAACCCTCCATTTCTTTCATCATGGTAAGCGTACCCAATAATTGAAAGAAACACAACTTTCATTTCTTGTTCTTTCTTTCCTTCTGTTCAAAATCGATGACAGCCCTGATCACAAATGCCGCAGGAAGCGTATAGCCAATGAATGCTTGGATTGTCGCGATCATCCGGCCAATACCGATTGGGGAGATATCCCCGTATCCGACGGAGAACATCGTCATCGCACTAAAATAAAATGAAGTCTTCAGCTGCTCGGAAAAGGTCCCATCCAAGCGATTGCCCATATCAAGAATCACCGAATGATTCTGAAGCTCGTATAATAAATAAATCAGTGCAAAACCGACTAATAATGTCGCATATAAATTGCCGAGCCACAGCATATCTTCAAGAGAAAACTTCTTTGCCTCCGACTCAGAAAGAAATAAGGTCCGAATGCTCATCACCATGCAAAAGATAATCCCTACAATCAAAATATAAAAGGTCATCCCCCACGCCTCATTTCAAAAACAACCCACTTCCCTTATACATACTCTTTTGCGAGTCAATATATGCTCGTTTTAGGGGTCAGACCCTATTTCCCAGCTGCTGCACCATCAAGAAAACATAGATACAGCATGGGATCTCGTGCCACATGGTGGGGGTCAGACCCCATTTCCCGACTTTTTCCTTGTTGACCCATTTGGTCGGGATATGCTAAGATGGGTTAAGTTTTTATAATATTTTGTAAATTTTAGTGTCCGTGTTTTTCCGGACGGAGTTTTTTATGAATTTCATATGTGGAGATAGGTTCCTAAGCTTTTAGGATTAAAAGGGAAGTCCGGTGTAATTCCGGCACGGTCCCGCCACTGTAATGGGAATGTATAGCGCTTTTGTTTGATGCCACTGATCCTTTTGGATTGGGAAGGCTTTTAGCGATAAGTAAGAGTTCCCTGAGTCAGGAGACCTGCCTATTTCGACAACACTGTTTTAACCTACGGGAGATAGGGAAGTGTTAGGGACCTTATAATGGTAAGGGGTATTTTCGTGCCCCTTTAATTTGAGCATTTCTAACTTTCTCTTTTGACGGTTAGGGGTGCTTTTTTTGTTGTTATTTCATTAAAAGGAGATGGATGTGTTGAAAAGTAGTAATATAGGGTACCCACGAATCGGTGAGGATCGTGAATGGAAACGTACATTAGAGGCATATTGGGCTGGAACATTAAACGAAACGGAATTCACGGCGCAATTGGAAGCGATCCGTTTAGGTAACTTGCAAAAACAAAGAGATCAAGGCATCGATATCATCCCGGTCAACGACTTTACGTTATATGATCACATGCTCGATATGTCCGTCATGTTCGGCCTGGTGCCAGAACGCTATTCGGCTTATAAAGGCGGCATGGTCCCCCTTTCCCTTTATTATTCAATGGCCCGTGGGAACAAGGATGAAGTCGCTTCCGAAATGACGAAATGGTTCAATACAAATTATCATTATATCGTTCCAGAGCTAAAACAATCCCAACTTACGTTGACAGAAAACAAGCCGCTTGCCGCTTACCGCGAAGCCAAGGAAAAACTAGGAATCGATACGAAGCCGGTTATAGTCGGACCTTACACATTCATTTCTTTGTCAAAAGGCTATGATAAAAAAGATCTTCCGGCCATCATCCTGAGCCTGTTGCCTTTATACACAAAAATTTTGCGAGAGCTGGAACAAGAAGGCGTGAAGTGGGTGCAGGTCGATGAACCATCCCTTGTTTCTTCCCTTTCCAAAGACGAGATGAAAACTGTTACATACCTGTATGAAAAATTGAACGAAGCTGTCCCCAACCTGAACATCATGCTGCAAACATATTTTGATGCTGTAGAGCACTACCAAGAAGTGATTGACTTGCCTGTTCAAGGAATTGGCCTTGATTTGGTCCATGACAAAGGAAAAAATCTCAGCAATCTTCAAACAGTCGGCTTTCCAAAAGATAAAATACTTGGGGCCGGTGTGATTGATGGGAAAAACATTTGGCTTTCTGACTTGACGAAAAAAATCGGGTTGGTCGAGTCCATTACGAAACACGTATCCGAAGATCGGATTTGGATTCAACCTTCCTGCTCCCTGCTACACGTTCCAGTGACGGTTCGAAACGAGACAGAACTGGCCAGCAAAGTGAAAGAAGCCCTTGCCTTTGCTGATGAGAAACTAGAAGAAATCACGCTTTTAGTCAGAGGGAACAGCGAAGATCTAGAATCAATCGAAGAAAAGCTGGCGGCAAACAAAGCTGCATGGCAGACCTTAAAGAATTCAAAGGCCAGAAACCATAAAGACGTGCAAGCCTCTGTCGAACAGGCGAAGCAGCAAACCCATGGCCGAACCCTGCCATTTAAACAGCGCTATCAAAAACAACAGGCGTATTTCAACCTGCCCTTCCTTCCAACCACTACAATTGGAAGCTTTCCGCAGACCGCGGAAGTTAAACAGGCCCGCGGAAAATTCAAACGCGGTGAATGGACGGCTGATCAATATGAAGCATTCGTGAACGAGGAGATTGGTAGATGGATTGATATCCAGGAGGAAATCGGCTTGGACGTCCTTGTGCACGGGGAGTTTGAACGGACCGATATGGTCGAGTTTTTCGGCCATAAATTGGGTGGATTCGTCTTCCTTGAAAAAGGCTGGGTTCAATCTTACGGCTCCCGCTGTGTCAAACCTCCCGTTATCTATGGAGATGTCCATTTCATCGATCCGATGACGGTCAAAGAAAGTGTGTATGCACAAGCCTTGACGAAAAAAACGGTGAAGGGAATGCTGACCGGTCCCGTTACGATACTGAACTGGTCGTTCGTCCGTGACGATATTTCACGGGAAAATATCTGCTATCAATTGGCATTGGCCTTGAAACAAGAAGTAGAGGCACTGGAATCAGCAGGGATCAAAATGATCCAAGTCGATGAACCAGCCCTGCGTGAAGGCCTTCCATTGAAAAAAAGCGACCGTGATGAGTACTTAAGCTGGGCGGTCCATTCATTCCTGATTTCCACTTCGAGCGTCGAAGACACAACACAAATTCACACCCATATGTGCTATTGTGATTTCAATAGCTTCATGGATGTCATCTCTTCCCTGGACGCTGATGTGATTTCCATTGAAACGTCCCGCAGCCACGGCGAGCTCGCTTCCGCATTCGGGGAGAAAACATATGAAAAAGGAATCGGCCTTGGTGTGTATGATATTCATAGCCCTCGCGTTCCTGCAGTGGAAGAAATGGTCGATATGATCGAACGTGGCATCAAGGTACTGGATAAAGACCAATTTTGGATCAACCCTGACTGTGGCCTGAAAACAAGGGGCGTTCCAGAAACCGTCGCTTCACTGAAAAATATGGTCGAAGCCGCAACGGTTGTCCGGAATAAGCTTTTGGTCCAACAGGAAAATGACTGATTTAACAACAGGCATTCCCGTTCAACAGTCACGGACGTTTTTAACGGACCTCGTTTTTCCACCTGATACGAACCATCACAATACCATCTTTGGTGGAAAAGTGATGGCGTATGTGGATAAAATCGCCTGCATTGCAGCGATGCGCCACTGCCGGAAACCGGTCGTAACCGCTTCAAGCGACTCCTTTGACTTCCTGGCCCCCATCAAGACCGGGGATGCAATCAATTTGGAAGCCTATGTCACCTGTGCCCATCAAACGTCAATGGAGGTATTCGTAAAAGTAGAGCGTGAGAACCTGTTGACTGGTGAAAAGCAACTCACTGCCCGCGCTTTTTTAACGATGCTTGCGATAGACGAAGATGGAAAGCCCATACCGGTTCCACAGGTCCAACCGGAAACGGAAGAAGAAAAACGGCAGTACGTCCAAGCACAAGCAAGATATATCGAGAGAAAAAATAAACGCATATAAGCAAAAAAATCCCCTCAACAAAATTGTTGAAGGGATTTTTTTTAGTTTCCTGCTCCTCGGTACCTTTTCACACCCTGATTCCAAATGAAGATCGAGATCATGAAAAAGACGACCCCTATAACAGGTGTGGCGAATGCATACGCGTACCACTCTTCTTTTCTAAGAAAATAGGAAGCGGGATACACACCGACAAAGGCAAACGGCAGCACCCAAGTCAGAACAAAGCGGATGACCTTGTTATAAATGTCAACCGGATAGCGCCCATAGTTCCCGATGTTGTACATCATCGGCATGATGGACGTTTTGGCATCAGACCAGAAGCCGATGCTTGCAATCGCAACAAAGATGGCTGCATACGCGAGTGCCCCGCCGATTGCAAAGATGATGAAGAGAATCGGGTCATACCAAGTTAGTTCCAGGTTTAACGAAACACCGGAATAGAAGATGATGATCAAACCGGTCACGACACCAAATAATGATTCAAGCTCAATCCGCTCCAAGATGACTTGAAACAGGCTGTGAATCGGCCTTGTTAAAATCCGGTCCATCTCCCCTTTGACGATGTAGCGATCATTGAAATCCCAGATGTTGAAAAAGGATGAAAATAGCGCAAACGGGATAAGGAAAAAACCGTATATGAAAATGATTTCATCCCGGCTCCACCCGCTTAGGAACTCCGTATGTCCGAAGACCACTAAGATAAACACCAGATTCACGACTTGGTTCAACAAATCAGAAAGAATCTCGATGACGAAATCAGCCCGGTACTGCAATCTCGTTTTCATATATTGACTCACATATTGAAAAAACATTGATACGTAAAACATCCCATCAACCTCCCTGAATAATCAGCTGTTTTTTTGCGACTATCCATAAAACCTGGATGGGGATAACGAGAATGATGACCCAGATCAATTGCTGTAAAAGAGCCATGCCGATGTCTCCCGTTCCGTATCCATTTGTGAAAATCATACTCGGGACATAGCTGATTCCTTGAAACGGCAGGAACTTCATGATGTCCTGTGCCCAGATTGGATAAAAGCTGATAGGCAATAACAAGCCCGAAAACAAATCAACAATGACCCGTTTTGCCCGGATCAATCCGGCATTATTATATAAGAAAAATGTCGTAATTCCCGTTAGCAAGTTGATTTGCGTATTGATGATGAAGCTGAATAACAGGGAAATTCCGAAAAGCCCCCATGTTGCCGGTTCATTTGGCAAATGGATGGGGAAAATGATGGCGACGAGCAACATACCTGGAATGGAGAAGAAAAAGAAACGGAAAATCCCCTCACCCAGGCCTTGCATCGTCTTCATCCCTAAATAGTTATAAGGTCGAATCATCTCGATTGCGACCTTGCCGTCCTTGATCTCATCGGCAATCTCACGGTCAATATTATTGAAATAAAAGGCGCGCGCCATCCAGGCAACCGCCACATAGGTGGTCATCTGCATGCTGGATAGCCCTTCAATGGAACTTTTTTCTCCATATATCGCATTCCACAAGAAATAATAAGCACCAATATTGATGCTATAAATTAAAATACCGGTATAATAATCGGTTCGATACGCAAGCATCATCAAAAAACGCATGCGAATCATGGCAAGATACTTCCCCATGGTCCTCTCCCTTCTTGGTAGACACATTTTTTCTGAAAGAGTCAGACCGTGCCTTCTTCATAAATATTACGAACAATCTCTTCGATGGACGTTTCATGGATTTTGACGTCCTTGATTTTAAAATGTGAAACGACAGCGGCGACCAGTTGTGAAATATGATCACTTTCCTCTTTTAACACGGCTATGTAGGCATGATTCTTTTCATCGTGCTCCCAATTTACATGAAAGGATAACGGCAAGAATTGCAGTTCACTCAGTTCGACTGGCTCGATGAATTGGAAGTGGACCTGTTTTTCCTCTGCCCAATTATCTTTCAGGCTTTGCAGTTCCCCGTCATAAATGATTTGCCCTTCATCAAGCATGATCACCCGCTCGCACAAGGCCTCGATATCCCCCAAGTCATGCGTGGTCAGAAGGATGGTCGTGTTGTATCTTTCATTGATTTCCTTCAGAAACTCACGGATTTTCATTTTCACTAACACATCAAGACCGATCGTCGGCTCATCCAGGAAAAGCAACGGTGGGTTGTGTATCAAGGCAGCAGCCAGTTCACAACGCATCCGCTGGCCAAGGGACAGCTTACGCACCGGCTTATCGAGTAACGGCCCGATATCCAACGTCTTGATTACATGTGCCATATGATCGTTATATTGTTCATCAGACACCTTATATACTTTTTTCAGCAGCCGGAAGGATTCCTGGACGGCGATATCCCACCAAAGCTGCGATCGTTGCCCGAAGACGACCCCGATGGTCTGGGTGAACTTTTCCCGTTCTTTATGCGGATTCATGCCATTGACCATGATATCACCGGACGTCGGCTCCAAAATCCCCGTCAGCATCTTAATCGTCGTCGACTTGCCTGCCCCATTTTCCCCGATATACGCTACCATCTCACCCTTTTTTACAGTAAAATTGATATCGTTGACAGCAGGCACGATTTTATAATTTCTTGTAAGTAAGTCGCGGAAGGCCCCTTTTAATCCGGAACGGCTTGAAACCGACTTGAATTCCTTCCGCAATTGATTAACCTGAATTGCATTGCTCATTATGTTATTTTCCTCCATATTCCTTGTCCTAATCAAATAGTTTAGCCAACCTCAGCTTTTTAAACAATAAAAATGCCTGGATTCAGGATATCCTGGGTTGGGCGAATTTCGACGATGTATGTATTACCTATAAAAAGGAGACTAATCGCTATGAATATAAAAAAGTTATTGCTCACGCAAATCGAAAAAATCGTACTGGAACTACGGTATGATTTCTTGTACGAGGACGAATACGACCAACTATTGTGCCAGATCGTCCAAAGGGATTCGTCCGGCTCCATCGAAAATACCCCACTAAGCTTTCATTTACATATTAATGAAGAAATAGGAACAGGACATGTAACCTACTACCAGGCCCAAGGCGAAATCAAACGCCAAACCTTCAACATCGAAAACCCAAGCACCATCCTAGATATAATGTCCTTCATAAGTGAAACTTTGGGGTCAGACCCCATTTCCCAAACGAAATAATTCATCCAAAAAGCTGTACCCTCAAGGGTTCCAGCTCTTTGGATTGGGGGTCAGACCCTATTTCCCAACTCTTTATAGGAGACTAGTTCGATGTCACGCGCGGCTATGGCTTTTTGGATCAATGGGTCTGTCAGGATGGCCATTTCCTTTACACGTGGCAGGGCGTAGGAACTTCCGTTTAGTATCGATTCGTCTATATACCCGGGATGGCACATGATTTCGACTGTCTCGGAGGATAGACTTGTATCCAAAATATCAACTAAATGGCCTGTCGTCAGGTCCGATCCAAAGAAATCCGTTATCAATTTCTCTGTCCTTTTCACGCCTTGATAACCATGAAGTGCCCCATCCAATTTCCGAACCGGCAAGCCATGCGCTTTCGCTATCTTTTCAACGATGGGATAAACCTTCTCCAAGCCGTGAACATGGTGATGGCTATCAATGTGACTCGGTTTCATCCCCAATGATAGGAATCTCTCCATCTGGCTGTTCAATTCTTTTTCTATATCCGCAGGTTCAGCAAACTTATGCATATCCCCGCGTTGATGAAACGCACCATCCTCCCTCACCAGTGAAGGAACATCACTTCTCACTGGATAACCGCAGGTCAAAACCAAGTGAATCCCCACGCCAAGATTCGGATTTTCCTTAGCCAGCCCTGCCGCATGCTCGGCACCCGGCATATTGGCCATCAAAGTTGCCGACGTCACGACACCATTCTGAAAACATTCAATAATCCCCAAATTAATTCCCTTACAATACCCAAAATCATCTGCATTAATAATAAACTTCGTCATCCTTATCCCCCTCCCATTTCCCGTACCTACTACTATGAATATACCAGACCATGGGGGTCAGACCCTATTTCCCAAACAAAATAAAAAGCATGGAAGCTTGGTATATATGGGGTTCGGTCTGCTTGTTTGGGGGTCAGGCCCCATTTCCCAGGGATTTTAAAGTGGAAAAGTGCTATGATTAGGAGTGATTATGTTTGTATTTTTAGGAGGTTTTTAGATTGGATTTTACTAATTCGGAAATTATACATAAAGAGGCGTTGGAGCATATCGTCGGTGGGGTTAATAGTCCTTCCCGTTCTTATAAAGCCGTGGGCGGCGGTTCGCCGGTGGCCATGGATCATGCCAAAGGAGCTTATTTCTGGGATGTTGATGGCAACAAGTACATCGATTATTTGGCGGCATACGGCCCGATCATCACAGGTCATGCACACCCCCATATCACAAAGGCGATCACAAAGGCTGCAGAAACAGGTGTTTTATACGGTACGCCTACAAAGCATGAAGTCACCTTTGCCAAAATGTTAAAAGAGGCGATGCCTGGCCTTGATAAAGTCCGTTTCACCAATTCTGGTACGGAGTCCGTCATGTCCACCATCCGCGTAGCCCGCGCTTACACGGGTCGCGATAAAATCATCAAGTTTGCCGGCTGCTATCACGGTCACTCCGACCTTGTGTTGGTTGCTGCAGGTTCTGGTCCATCCACACTTGGAACACCGGATTCCGCTGGTGTCCCTAAAAGCATTGCACAGGAAGTCATCACGGTTCCTTTCAATGATATCGAGCCATTCAAAGAGGCCCTGAAAAAATGGGGCAACGAAATTGCCGGTGTCCTGGTCGAGCCGATCGTCGGCAACTTCGGCATCGTCGAACCGCACCCTGGATTCCTGGAAGATGTGATTTCCTTATCTCATGAAGCTGGAGCACTCGTCATCTTTGATGAAGTCATCACTGCATTCCGCTTCATGTACGGTGGGGCTCAGGACTTACTTGGCGTTCAACCCGATTTGACCGCTCTTGGAAAAATCATCGGTGGGGGTCTTCCAATCGGTGCTTATGGCGGCAAAAAAGAAATCATGGATACGGTCGCACCATTAGGACCTGCATATCAAGCAGGAACGATGGCCGGAAACCCTGCTTCCATGCTATCCGGTATCGCTTGCTTGGAAGTGTTGAAGGAAGAAGGCGTTTACGACGAGCTTGATCGCTTAGGGAAGCTCCTTGAAGACGGCATCCTTAAAGCCGCTCGTCAATATAATGTACCTATTACCATCAACCGCCTAAAAGGTGCTTTGACGATCTATTTCACTACAGAAACAATCGAAAACTACGAGCAAGCTGAAAATACGGACGGCGAAATGTTCGGTAAATTCTTCAAGCTGATGCTTAATCAAGGAATCAACTTGGCACCATCCAAATATGAAGCCTGGTTCTTGACAACGGCCCATACGGATGAAGATATCGCTTATACTTTAAAAGCGGTTGAACATGCATTCAAGAACTTGATTTAAGCTGGACAAAAGAATAAATATGCACCAACCATTCAACCCCAAGATGGATATCCATCTTGGGGTTTTCTCATATCGGCTAAATAAAACTTTCAAATTGGCTTTCACGGAGTTTTTTCTAAATAACACACTCTTCCACCCTATCCAATATACTGTATAAAAAATTGATTTCTGAATATTTAAATGATATGATACCAATACATTTATATCCATTTATTCTATTTTATATCATTCAGTTAAAAAGCTTGAACAGTTGTTTAAGTTTACTAATATGAACGTTTCATAAAATCAAAAGCCACAGGGGGTGAACGGCAGCAAATAAGGGTTATCCTTATTGACGCCAAACATATGAATCAACAATGGACACCTGCTACATTCAAAGAATTCTATAGAGAAGAACATGATGCCTGCGGTATCGTAGCCCGTATCGAAAAAAAGAAAATCCCCACCAATGAGAACATTTTCGCATGCATCGATGCACTGGTTAAGATGAATCACCGTTGCGGATTCATCAATGGCGAAGGCGATGGCGCCGGTATCCATATTGATATTCCACGTGCTCTTTGGAAAAAGAAACTTGAAAAGGAAAACATCGATTCCGGCATCGTCGATCAAGATGATTTCATAGTCGGTCACCTATTTTTAAGCAGAAAAACAGATGCAGGCAAATTAAAAACCGAAGTCAAAGAAAAGTTGCAGAAACGTGGGCTATCGCTCGTTTTTGAAACGGATAAAGCATACCGCTCTGAAGCTTTGGGCCCGATTGCCATCCAAGAAGATCCTGTGTTCTGGCAAATTGCCTGTTCATCCACGACTAACAATCAACAGGAACTCACCAACATCCTTTTCGAGTTGACGTCCGACATCGAAAATAGTGATTACATCCATGTCGCTTCCTTAAGCCAGCATCATGCCATCTACAAAGTAATGGGTGCCGGAGATACACTCCCTGCCTACTATCATGATCTTGCCGACCCCCTTGCAGCCTCAACCATGACACTAGGTCATAACCGTTTTTCCACCAATACTCTATCAAGTTTTTTCCGTGTGCAGCCATTCAGTGTCCTTGGGCACAACGGCGAAATCAACACCATTGCCAAATTGCGTGATGAAGCCAAAATGATTGGGGTTCCGATTGCTAAAGACGGAAGTGATTCCCAGGATTTGAATAAAACGATTGAAACATTCATCTGCCGTCACGGCTACTCTTTATTCGAGGCAATCGACCTGGTTTTTCCGCCAATCATCAACGAGATCAAGGAATACCCTGAGCATTTGCAGAACCTTTATACGTATCTAAGGGAAGCATGGGGGCATTTTGCACAAGGCCCAGCTGGAATCATCTCCCGATTCGGAGATGAAGCCGTATTCTCCGTAGACTCGTTAGGCCTACGTCCGCTTTGGAATATCGAGACGGCTTCTTCCTATATGTTCACTTCCGAGCCTGGGATCATCCCCTCTTCAGAATATACGGGAGACCCAAGACCGATGGGACCAGGGGAAAAGGTCGGGTTAAAATGGAATGGCGACCTTATTGAACTATATAACTATAAAGAATATCAAGGGAAAGTGTATGAGCGCTTCAATGAACGTTTTGTTCTTTCCGATGACCTCGTTCGCCTGCAGCCACCAATTTTCGAGAAGGTGATCACCATGACGCAGCCACAGGCCATTCATAACGGACAATATAAGGCATTCGGTTGGGAAAGGGAGCACGTTCAATTAGTCGAGCAGATGGCTGAAAAAGGTGCAGAACCCATCCGTTCATTGGGTCATGACGCACCGCTTGCCGCCCTTAATCCACAGCGGACCAACCTGTCGGATTTCATTAAGGAAAGTGTCGCCGTCGTAACCAATCCAGCCATCGACCGGGACCGGGAAACCGAGCACTTTTCCACGAGAACCATTATTGGAAGACGTCCTTCTTTATTTGAAGCAAAGAAGGCCGGTCACGTTACCGAACTTCTGACACCTTTATTAATCGAGGGACTGACAGGGTATGAATGCTCCTCCACCCTTTCACAACCAAGCTATGATCAATTTGTCCGTCACAACCAGGATCAAAAACTGGCACATTTCATTTCAAGCACGTTTACGGAAAAGGAGAGTATCCCTGAAGCGTTAAAAAGGATAACGGATGAAGCCGTAAAATCGGTCGATGCCGGGAAAACGCTGCTCATCCTCGATGATGCCCTTGCTCATCAAAACGGGAACCTATGGCTTGACCCTCATCTTGTCACGTCAGCTGTCGATCAAGCATTGGTCAATTCCGGCAAGCGCCGCGATTGCTCGATCCTGTTACGTTCTGCATCCCTAAGGTCACTGCATGATATCATCGTTGCCTATGGCCTCGGTGCCAACTTGATCAGTCCCTATTTCATGTTCCTTTCACTATCTTCCGGGGACCTGAAAGGCGTTATGAATCTATATAACTCGTTGACTAAAGGACTGGAAAAAGTGATCTCCACCATCGGGATTCATGAATTGCGCGGCTATGGCCGGCTATTCTCAAGCATTGGGTTACATGAGGAGATTGCCTCTTATTTGAATGTGGCCAATTTCTTCGGAGCAAACCATTTAGACTATGATTTTGACAAAATCAAAGAGGATAGCATCCAGCGTTCATTAGATTATGATAATGAAAAAGAACGGATGGGTAAAACCTTTCATCTATTCCCGCGGATTTGGAAATCCATCGGCGAAGTCGCTTCCACGGGAAATTATGACGCCTATCGTGAAAAGATCACGGAGCAAGAAGAATCAAACCCGACGACAATCCGTCACCTGACATCACTTAAGTTGTCAGACACACCTGTCCCAGCCGAAGATGTCAGTCTATCCATTGGCGATCAGGAGTTGCCTTTCGTCATCGCCTCCATGTCATTCGGTTCGCAAAATGAAATAGCTTTCCGAGCGTACGCAGAAGCTGCAGACCGTTTGGGCATGATCAGTATGAATGGCGAAGGCGGAGAAATTAAGGATATGCTCGGAAAATACCCGAAATCACGTGGGCAGCAGATTGCTTCCGGAAGATTCGGTGTCAACGCCGAACTCTTGAACTCTTCCAATCTCTTGGAAATTAAGATTGGGCAAGGGGCAAAACCTGGTGAAGGCGGACATCTTCCCGGTTCGAAGGTTACGGCAAAAATTGCGGAAGCACGGAATGCGACGATCGGTTCTGACTTGATCTCCCCTTCCAATAACCATGATATATATTCGATTGAAGATTTGGCCCAAATGATCCATGAGCTGAAAACGGCCAACGACAAAGCCAAGGTGGCCGTCAAGGTACCGGTTGTGCCCAATATCGGAACGATTGCCGTCGGCGTTGCCAAAGCCGGTGCCGATATCATCACGCTTTCCGGCTTTGATGGCGGAACGGGTGCAGCACGGATTCATGCCCTTGAACATGTAGGTCTGCCTGTCGAAATCGGCGTAAAAGCCGCCCATAATGCGTTGCTTGAATCCGGGATTCGGCAAAACATCGAAATCTGGGCTGACGGTGGATTGAAAAGCTCGATGGATATCCTGAAATTGATGTTGCTCGGGGCCAACCGCGTTGGTTTCGGTACCCTATCGATGATTGCCGTTGGCTGTACAACATGCCGCGGTTGTCACCTGGATACATGCCATGTCGGGATTGCCACTCAAATCGAATCGGAAGCACAGGCAAAAGAACATGGATTGCGACGCTTTGTTCCTCGAAAATTTGATTTGGCGGTTCAAGGATTGACGAATATGTTCACGGCATTCGGCCAGGAGCTCAAAACCCTGACTGGATCACTGGGTGTGAAGAACCTTCAGGATATCGTCGGCCGCTCTGATTTGCTTGAGCAAGTGAAAGGCCAACAATTGCTGGATCTGACCTATTTATTAAAGAACCTTGATATCACGCCATTCTCCAATAGGGAAAAAGAAGCTTATTTGAATGAAAGTTCCCTACAGGTGGCGGTGGGGGCGGAATATCTCGATTCACATGTTGAAGAATTACAGCAATCACGCAGTTATAGTGGCATCACTTCCGAGCAACGGGTCCTTGGTAGCCGTGTTTCGTGTCACCGCGTCCGTAACAGATTGGATGGTTCGTATAAGAATCTGCCTCCCGTTCATCTTTCCTATCAGGATGGTTCCATCCCTGGTAATGGCCTTGGTGCCTATAACACCGAGGGAATCACCATTAGCGTAAATGGAGGAGCCCAGGATGGAATCGGCAAAACGTCAATCGGTGGGAATATCGCCATTTTCAAATCACAGGGCAAAGATGGCAACCTTTACAATGGCTCTGTCGGTAAAGGTTTCGGGTATGGGGCACAGCACGGACTCCTTATCGCCCAAGGTGATGCCGATGCAAGGGCGGGAATCCGGCTTTCAGGTGCCGACATGATTATCGGTGGCCTAGTGAAAAAGCCGATTCCAGAAAATGAACATGGCAATATTGCGGTAACCTCGAACATCAAGGGATTTGCATTTGAGTATATGACAAATGGCAGAGGATTGGTTCTAGGGGATCCGGGTCCATGGATTTGTGCAGGCATGACCGGCGGTGTCGTTTATTTAAGGCTTCAGCCGGAAGTCGGCCTAACGAAAGAAGTTATCCAAAGAAGGATTGCGAAGGGTGCGAAAGTGTCGATTGAATCCCTTTCCAAAAAAGGACTTCAGGACGTGATTGAGCTCCTTGGTAAATACGTTGCCCTTTTAAAAGAGCAAGGGCAAGAAGAGGAAGCAGCCTCTCTTGGGGCCTTGCTCCATAATCCGGGAAACCACTTCCTTCAAGTTGTTCCCGTTAAGGAACAAGCAGATCCATCTGTATCAACCGAGTGATGATAAAAAAGCTAATGTCTTTTTACAGGACATTAGCTTTTTTCCATCTTTGTAACTCCCCACAGCCAGGGGAAAAAAGCACCTCATTTACATATGTCATAAAATCTTCATTTTTTCCCTTCCGTAAAAAGCTTATAATTACTTTTACGGCTGCTTCGCTCCATTACTTTTTGTTTACAACATTAAAAATTAGTGTAAAGTACTAACATATAAGTTAGAATACAACTTTACGAATATCCTGTATAAAGAAAGAGCTTCTTATCAGGAACAATAACATCACAAAGAAAGGATTTACCTATATATGAAGTTTGGTGCCCGCATTCTCAAAACAGGAATAGCGATTGTTTTAGCGCTTTATATTTCGGAACTGCTTAATCTTCCTGCTCCTGTCCTTTCTGGGATTGCTGCTATTTTTGCCATCCAGCCAACCATCTATCGTTCTTATCAGACGGTGCTGGAACAAATTCAAGGAAATATCATCGGTGCCTTAGTCGCCATTTCCTTCGTTTTATTGTTTGGTAATGATATTTTCATTATCGGATTGGCCGTAATGGTAGTCATTACGATAAATCTGAAATTGAAAATGGATAAGACGATCGTACTTTCCATCGTGACGGTTATTGCCATTATGGAAAGCCAAGAAGGAGAATTTTTAAACTTTGCATTTGTGCGTCTTTCATCCGTCTTACTTGGGATTATTGCTTCATTTATTGTCAATCTCGTTTTCATCCCGCCAAAGTATGAGGCAAAGCTATATACGCGCATAACCGATGTGACGGAAGATATTTTGAAATGGATCCGAATAAGCACTAGGCATGCTACAGAACATACCTTATTGAAAAAGGATATTAGCAGATTAAAAGAAGATTTGCTTGATTTAGAGCATATCTATTCCATGTATAAAGAAGAACGTGAATATTTCAAAAAGAAAAGTGTAGCTAAATCAAGGAAGCTTGTCGTGTATCGTCAAATGATCATCACGACGAAAAAGGCGTTTGAGACCTTGAGAAGGATTCATAAATTCGAGAATGAAATCTATCATATGCCTGAAGACTTCCAGAAGACGATTTTACATCATCTTGATTCCCTCATACGTAAGCATGAGCAGCTGATTTTATTGCATATCGAAAAAATCAAAAACATTGAGGAAATCGATGATTGGGATCAGGGTTCCCTCAGCCGCAAAGACCTTCTTGCCCTCTTCTTTGAGCAACAAAACGAAGTCGACGAAATGCATGATGACCTCGGGCATCTTTCCGCCCGCCTTGTTCCATTGATTTCTTACATCATTGAGTATGACGAACAATTGGAGCATCTCGAAAAGCTGATTGTCAGCTTCCAATCCTTCCATAAAGATGAGAATGAAGTGTCTATCCAATATGAAGAAGATTAATAGAGAGACGGTTCACTAGATAACCGTCTCTTCTTTTATGTCGGGCTCCCAACATTTTCTCTCCAATATATGTGAATAGTCTAACTATATAGAAAATATCATTCCCCATTGACATTTATTCACAAACGAATTAAGCTAAGATAACTCAACAATAATGTTTAAACTCAGCACTTGCTGAGAGACGGAATTTTAAAAGGATTTCCTTTTTTCGTTCGTCACTTGCCATCTAGGCAGGTGGCGATTTTTATTTTTTAGGGGTGAAAAAACATGCAACTTTTGAAGTATTCTATAATGGTTTTAATTGGTTCCATCTCATACGGCACATTATCCACCATGATGAAATTCGGATTCAAGGATGGTCATTCTTCCGGGGACCTAGTCGGCAGTCAATATTTGATTGGATGGCTGATCGTCGCCGTTTTGTTCCTTTTTTCGTTTAAATATAAAATTTCTTGGAAAAATGCCGGTTTGCTTGCCATTACTGGGATGATGTCCGCTTTTGTCGGAAAAGCCTACGCGGTGGCCGTTGCGGAGCTTCCGGCTTCCATTGCCGTAGTATTTTTATTTCAGTTCACCTGGATTGGTGTCCTTATTGAAAGCATCATAAACAAAAGACGTCCAGATCGAAGCAAGGTCCTGGCCATCTACTTGCTCTTTATCGGGACATTATTTGCAGGAGCCATCTTTGGCCAGCCTCTCTCTGCCCTTAGTTTGACGGGGGTATTATTCGGGCTTCTGTCTGCCTTGCTCTTTGCTCTTTACATGTTCTGCAACTCTAAGTTCGCCGTTGAAGAGCCCTCGATGAAACGTTTGTTTTTCATTGCGACAGGTGCCATGCTGACTGCGGTATTCACAACCAATCCGGTAACGCTTGCCACCAATCTTGTCGAAACCAACCTTTGGCAATTCGGTCTATTGCTCGGTACACTTGGTGTTGTGGTTCCCTTCTTTTTCTTTGCCGTCAGTATGCCGAAAGTCGGCGTCGGCCTGGGGACGATCCTATGTGCCGCAGAATTGCCTTCCGCGATGGTCGTTTCCGTCATCTTCCTTGGAGAAGGCGTAACATCCCTTCAATGGTTTGGAATGTTCTTGATTATCGTCGGAATCGCCTTGCCGGAGTATTTAAAGTATTTGTTGAAAAAGACTCATACCAAGAAAAAGCCTTTGCACGAAAAAAGGGTTTCTTAATGTAACATTCATACGAAAAAAAGAGAAGGATAGCTGAAGCAACTTTTTTTGCCTCAGCTATCCTTTTTGCCGTTTCAGTACAATGCCTTGATGGATAATAATAGACATATACATGCTAACGTAAAGAAAAGGACCGAAATTTTGAGATTCTTTCTCATATTAAATCCGTAGGCACTAAAGAAGATGGCAGCGGCTAATTTGGCAAAACCTTTGAAATAAGCATGATCTGAAAAAAGAGTACTGCTAAAAACAACGGAAATCACCAAAGTTACAAAGATTAGAATTTTAAACCACAATGACTCTCTCAGGAAATGTCTAACCATAAATTTTATCCGCTGCATGATTGTATAACTCCCCTTCGATACTCTTTATTAACTAAGTGTATGGTATTTTAACAAGTTTATTAGAATACTCTGCCCCGAAATTCATCTGCATCCTATGTATTCCACAATGATCAAAAAGACCATCCCGCAACAGCGAGATGATCTTTTTTTGATGTCAGTTATCCAATTGTTGCACCTGAAAGAGTTTATAATAATTACCTTGTTTTTGCATAAGCTCTTCGTGTGAGCCGATTTCGGTGATTTCCCCGTTATCGATATGGACAATTCGATCGGCATGCGTGATGGTGGAGAGACGGTGCGCCACGATGATCGTGGTTCGGTCCTTCGCCAATATATCAAGGGCTTCTTGAATATTATGTTCACTTTCCAGGTCAAGGGCCGATGTTGCTTCATCCAGGACAAGGATCGGTGGGTTTTTTAGAAAGACCCGGGCGATAGCTACCCGTTGCTTTTGGCCACCTGAAAGTTTCACGCCCCGCTCGCCCACTTTCGTATCATAGCCTTCTTTCAATCCCATAATGAATTCATGGGCGTTGGCTGCTTTGGCGGCTGCAAATACCTCTTCGTCAGTAGCATCGGGTTTCCCCATCAGGATATTGGCCTTCACAGATTCACTGAATAAGATGTTATCTTGCAGCACCATCCCGATTTTATCGCGCAAGCTTCGAACTTGATAGTTTCGGATATCGGTTCCGTCCAGTAAAACGGCCCCTTCCGTGACATCATAGAACCGGGAAATCAAACTGACGATGGAGGATTTTCCCCCACCACTCATGCCGACCAGTGCAATGGTTTCACCAGGCAACACATCCAGGTTGATATGTTTTAGAACAGGTGCCTCCTTCTCGTCATAAGCAAACGAGACATCCTTGAAGGTGATCCGTCCGTCCACATGCTTCAGTTCTTTTGAATCCGGTGCATCATCGATATCGTACTTCTCATCCACGAACTCGAATACCCGGTCCATGGAAGCCAATGTTTGGGTCATCGTCGTCGATGAATTGACTACGCGACGTAGAGGATTATAGAGCCTGTCTATGAACCCGACGAAGGCGACCATCGTTCCGAGTGTCAACTGCCCCTGTATGACTTGATATCCGGCAAAGCCAATCACCAGTAATGGGGCAATGTCCGTAATCGTATTCACGACGGCAAACGATTTTGCATTCCAGCTTGTATGCTTGAGTGCCTTATCGAGGAAATTTTTATTCTGCTTCGCAAACAGTTCCTGCTCGCGGTCTTCTATCGCAAAACTTTTGATGACAGACATCCCCGAGACACGCTCGTGAAGATGACTCTGCACATCGGCCAGAGCTTGTGACCGTACTCTAGTATAGATCCTAAGCTTGCCGAAGAAATGCTTGATTGAAAACGCATAAAAAGGCAGCATGAGAATCGAGACGATCGTCAGCTTCACATCCATCGTAAACATGATCACAATGACAATGGCGATGGTGGCGATATCGAGCCAAAGGTTCATCAGGCCCGTAATCACGAAATTCTTCGTTTGCTCGACATCTGTGATCATCCTTGAGATGACCTCGCCCACCCTCGTATTGGAATAATATTTAAAACTTAATTTTTGCACATGAGTGAATAAATTATTGCGAATATCATATAAAATCTTCGTTCCGGTCCATTGGGCAAAATATTGCCGGTAGTATTCAATCGGAGGCCTTATTGCCACGAAAATGAATACCATGATGCCCATCACCCACAGGAGGTGTTCGGTTTTCTCTTCTGTCGTCAGATTTCCATTAATGATGTCATCTACAACATATTTACTTAATAAAGGAATCAACAGTGGAATTCCGAATTTTAACAGACCTATGAAGACTGTCCCGATAATCTGCCATTTATATGGCTTAACGAATTGCATATATCTCTTAATGCTGCCCACGGGGTCCCTCCATTTTTTTATCTATTTTCTCTTCTTACTATACCCTATTAGCCTTGATTGTCCGACCATCTGCAAAAGAAAAAGCCTGCAATGTTAGCAGCAGGCCCCCTCACTGTTATCGATACGTTAAAAAACGTTCATACCAACTATCAATAAATTCCGCTGAGAATGGTCCTTTTCTCTGGCGAATCATATATATTAGATAGTCTACATTCTGCTTTAGTATTTTATCGATAGCTTCAGGATAATTCATTTCCTTCGAATGTCTTTCATATTCATCCTCATCCAGCAAATTAAACGTCATATCTGGGAATACTTTGATGTCCAGGTCATAATCAATGTATTTCAGTGCTTCTGGATCGTATGTGAACGGAGAACTGATATTACAGTAGTAATACACCCCGTCCTCTCTCAACATGCCAATCACATTAAACCAATACTTTGAATGAAAGTAACAAATCGCCGGTTCCCTTGTGATCCAGGTCCTACCATCAGATTCCGTCACGATCGTTCGGTCATTGGCCGCAATCACCAAGTTTTGAGTTCCCTTCAAGACGGTGGTTTCTTCCCAGATACGATGGATATGTCCATTATGTTTATAGCTTTGGATTTGGATTTTTCCTCCTTCAGCAGGAACAATCCCCATTTATCTCTCCCTACTTTCTATAGACACCTTCAACGTACTGTGCCCTATTCCGTTACAATCGTGTGGATTCGCTTATATACATTTTTCCATTTACCCTATATTCCTATATTATAGCGATTTATTAGGAAATTTAAAACAAAAGAGGCTAATCTACAGTAAAAATGTGTAAAAAGATTAAAAAAAGCAATCTTTTTCCTCATTCTCATCTGAAAATTAGCCAATGTTTTTATTGAACTGCCGCCTGCTCCTGTTGATAACATCGAATGACATCCTCCGTTTGCCGCTCGAATGTTTCATGAATCGTCTTCAATTCCATTTTTCTATGTTGAATTTCCTCTTGAACGGCGACCGCTTTATCTTCTTCCTGATTCGTAAGGAATTGTTTCTCTATATCTTGGTATCTTTCGATTTCGGATTGTACATATAAAAGTCGTTCCATCGTTTTCAACTGGGCGTTAATGAGCCGGTTAAATTCCTCCATATTTGCACCATCCTACATCTGTATTTTTCCCATAGTATGTATATTCTATTTATTTACAGTATTTCCTTTTACATTTAATTTAAAACTTATCCCTTCTCTAAATTTTAACAAAATCCCCTTTCATCTATTCGTCTGGGCAGGCAAGATTAAAACGGGACCAAGGGCGCCAAGCGTGAAGTGGAACTAACATCAATATAGGGTAGGTTCATGGCAAATGATCACAATAAAAGGCACCCTTCAAAAGAAGGATGCCTGGTCGTGGTTGGAGTTCAATTACCCTTGGCTTTTTTTGCTTTGGGATTTTTGATTTTGCTGTTTCACATCTTGTACATTTGTTTCACTCGCAAACTCTGTACCGTATTGGCCTTGGCCTTGTTGAGATTGCGCGTTTTGTTTTTTAACTTGTTGGATGTCAGTACCTGATTGTGTTTTGTTGTTGTAATTAGCCATTGATATCACCTCCACGGTAATAAGATATCCATCATCACCGTGGTCTATCCGGCTAATTTTTACCAATTACTTAGACGAGCAGGGAAATTCCGCCATCGACGATGATCGTTTGCCCACGGATCATGCTTGATTCGTCCGCTATCAAGAAGAGAATCGTGTTCACCATATCCTCCACTTCGACCATCCGTCCTGCAGGTGTTTGTTCAGCGGCTTCCGCAAGCATTTGTTCGCGGTTTGGGAATGACTTTAAGGCATCCGTATCAATGACACCGCCTGAAACCGCATTGACGCAAATGTTTCTTGAAGCCAATTCCACGGCCAAATACCTTGTCAATGCTTCGAGTGCAGCTTTTGATACTCCGACTGCGGTATAGTTTTTCAGATATCGGATCGAACCGAGTGAACTGATGCTGACAATTTTACCTCCGCCGTTCCTTTCCATTAACTTTGCCGCTTCCTGGGCACAAAATAGAAGGGCTTTCGTATTGATATCCATGGTCCAGTCCCAATGTGTTTCTTCAAGCTCCATTAAAGGACGCTGTACGCCAGATGCCGCATTATTGATGAAAACATCCAAACGCCCGTAATGGGCATCGATTTCGGCGAACATATTCTTCACTTTTGCAACATCGCCGACATTGGCCTTTACGACAAGCGCTTTCCTCCCCATGGCTTCGATTTCAGCAGCTACTTCTAATGCTTTGGACTTGCTCCGGGCATAATTAATAACAAGGTCGTACCCTTCTTTTGCAAGCCGTAATGCCGTACTTCTTCCGAGACCCTTACTGCTACCTGTAACGAGTGCTACTTTTTGTTCCATATGTTTATTCCATCCTTTCTGAGTGAACATTAAAGTATAACGAATAAAAAAGGAGTGTGTGTCTATGTATGTTGGACGAGATATGACAGAGTTGTCCATGATGGAGAAATCGGATTGGGAAAATAGCGAGCTTGCCTATTTTCATCACTCCCTTCAACAAATGGTACCTTATTTGAACCAAGAAGGACAGAGTATCCATAAGGAAATTGTTCAAGAAATCGAAAGAAGGGGCGGGCTGAAAAGGCAGGAAGCCGATTACACCCATGGCACCGAAATCGTTTCCGATTGATTGACAAACAAAAAAGATGCCGAAAACGGCATCTTTTTTATGAATGGAAACCGGAAACTGAATATATCGACGGTAAATAGGTTTTATCATCTAAATCTGAAATATATCTATTAAATAGACCTGTTTATCTTCACTAAAATAGATTTTATCGATTTTTCGACAAAATACTGCCGAGCTGAACCGTATTAGCCCCTGTCGTTATAGGCTTTCATCATCTTTTGGTGAGAGACTGGAAACGCAAATTCCTCCATCGCCTCTTTACTCACCCACTTCAGCTGATTTTCCGCTAAGATGTCATCACCGATTGGTTCCTTCACCACTCCGGTATACGTATCCATCTTCCATACCAGATGGGAAAAGACATGTTCAATTTTGACGAGCGAATCGATCAATTCCGGTTTGCTACCGTAAGTTTCAAGAAAACGCGCCTCAAAAAATTCCCGTTTATGTTGAAGGGTTGTGTGAATCTCGAAGTTCGGGTATTCCCAAAGGTTCGCAAGCAAGCCTTCCGACGCCCGCTTGTGAATGAGGAATTCACCTTTTTCATTCGTCAAAATCGCAGCCACGATCGGTACGTCACGCGACTTTTTCTTTTGGATCTTGACCGGCAGCTCTGACTGTACTCCCTCCTCAAATGCCAGGCAATGGCTTTGCACAGGGCATAACAGGCAGGCTGGCTTGCCTGGCGTGCAAATGAGTGCACCCAGTTCCATCAGGGCCTGATTGAACTCAGACGTATGATTGGGATCGATTAGCTTGCGTACGGCGACCTCGAAGGTTTTCCTCGTCTTCGGCTTAGCGATGTCTTCATAGATCATCAAGATCCGGGACAACACACGCATGACATTTCCATCGACGGCCGGTTCTGGCTTTCCATAGGCAATGCTTAGGATCGCTCCGGCCGTATAAGGTCCGACACCCTTCAGTTTCGAGATTTCCTCTGGGCTATCCGGGACAATCCCATTATAGGATGCTTGGACTTCCTGGACAGCACTATGCAGATTGCGGACCCTTGAATAATAACCAAGGCCTTCCCACGCTTTTAATACCTTTTCCTCATCGGCAACCGCGAATTCACCAAGAGTGGGGAACCAGTCCATAAACCGGTTAAAATACGGGATGACGGTATCCACCCTGGTTTGCTGCAGCATGATTTCAGAAACCCATACCCTGTATGGATCCTTATTTTCACGCCATGGCAAATCCCTTTGTTCTTCAAGGAACCAGTTGACCAAATCTTTCTGAAACGCTTCAATATTTACTTTTTCTATGGTTGGGATCATTATTTCTTTCGCCATTTTGTTCCTCCAAAGATGTTAACTCTTATTAAAAAAGGGGAATACACCATAATGGGCATTCTTTTTTAACAGGCACTCATTTCGTTTTATTGTAAGGGGCAAGGTAAGAAAGTCAAATATATTCATTTGATTGATAATATATAAATACGGTATGATGGAAAGAAGACATATTTTTCTATATTGTGGCAGGGAGGTTTTGCTTTGGATACAGGCACTCACTTTGTCATGGGGATTGCTCTTGGAGGACTTGCCACATTAGATCCTGTTATTGCGCAAAGCCCCATTACTTTCAGTGCGGTAATGGCTGGTACGGTTTTGGGTTCGCAAGCTCCTGACATCGACACCATTCTAAAATTAAAAAATAACGCTGTTTATATACGAAATCACCGGGGAATCACGCATTCGATTCCTGCCGTGTTACTTTGGCCCCTGCTTATCAGTGGCACCCTTTACATGATCATGCCTGAGACGAATTACCTTCATTTATGGCTATGGACATTTCTGGCCGTATTCCTGCATGTTTTCGTCGATATCTTCAACGCCTATGGGACACAGGCGCTACGGCCCATTTCCTCGAATTGGGTGGCACTTGGGGTCATCAATACGTTCGACCCGTTCATCTTCGGGATCCATGTTGGCGGCTTAATATTATGGGGATATGGTTTTCCCCCTGGTTATCTATTTCTGACGATGTATGCCATACTCGTTCTTTATTATCTCGCCCGTTTCAGGGAAAGAGCATTCGTAAAGAGGGCAGTCAGACAGCAGATTCCCGGTGCACGGAAAATTCTCTTATCACCAACGATGAGCTATCACCGCTGGAGAATAGCCGTGACTGCCGAAAAGCATTATTATGTGGCCCGGGCTGATCGAGGCTACGTGACGATTCTTGATACGTTTGATCGAATCCCGCTTCCTGAAAGCAAAGTTCTTGAAGCCGCCAAGCATGATATCAATTTGGCAGCCTTTCTCTCTTTTTCCCCCGTCTACAGATGGGAAATTGAGCAGAACAAGGATTATTATGAAGTCCGGTTCATCGATTTAAGGTACCGCAGCAACGGTTATTATCCTTTTGTCGCCGTTGTTCATTTAGACGATGACTTGAATATCTTGAATTCATTTACCGGCTGGATCTTTAGTGAAGCGAAACTCAAGAAGAAATTGAATATCATTTTGTAGTACCTTCATAAGAAAAAAAGGCTGATTCCGAGGGGGAAATCCCCAATGGAATCAGCTTTTTTTAATGAATTTGGTTCTGTTGATCCAGTAAATGCTTATATTTAGGATTTTTTGCAATGAATTCGTGGAATCGTTCCCCGTAGTTGTCGATCCAAGTCTGGACAACTCGTGATGTCATTTCTTCGCCCGCATATTCATGTCCCGCTTTCGCATAGGTCGCCTCGAAATCTTCCCATAATAATTCAACCCAAGTTAGAGCCTGCTCATACGTTATGTGATCATTTTTCTCGAGCAAAATCTTGGTTAATCTTTCATGGTAATCATTCATCTAAACCACCCCGTTGCCAATATTTTTACAGACTGAATCTTACTGTTCCTTACCCATACTAGTAGAGAACAGAAACACTTTTTTACTTATTCTAATGCTTGGAGGAGAAAAACTTGAGAAATAAACAAAAAGGTTTTCCTAACCAAAACAATAATAAATTCCAAGGCGAACCTCGCGCAAAGGCGAGATATGCTTCAAAACGGGCGGATGGCAGCATCAATACACATCCACAAGAACGTATGAAAGCTTCAAGCGAAAGAACGGAATAAAGATACTACCAAAAGGAATCGGGTTCGTCACGATTCCTTTTTTTATTTCAACATCGAAATGGGCAACGCTTCCTCTTTCCCACTTCCACCTAAACGGTATCCCCAGGCAAAAACGCCATTCATATAATCAATTTTGAAGTAGACACCTGGGTCGCCTTCAACTTGATAAATTTCACCTTTTTTAAAATCATCCGGATTTAACAGATAGGCTTTAGCCATGGTCACTTTCCGTTCCAATACGGAATATTCGTTGACCATTCCCAGTTGCTCGGCTTTTCTCGCCTTTTCCGTCAGTGTGGCAATTTCTTGCTGCAGCTCGTAATCCGACATCGTGCTATATCTTACCTCGCTCATATATAAGGCTCCTTAATTAATAATATGTACTTCTATATTAAACAAAATTATGCGTTTTGGCTATGCATGTACCTTAATCGACATCAGAATCGTTCAAATAGCGGTCGATCAATTCGATGGGGAACCCTTTTCGATATAGTGCCTGCTTCATCTTCTGCTTATACTCAAAGCCTTCATAGTTCCGGTAACGGCGTTGAAGTTTTTCGGCATGATGCGTAAGCGAGGTCCATTGCTCATCCTCGTCTTTTTCCACGCCCACCTCTTCCAAGGCCTCGTGTATGATGTCCCGGGGATATCCTTTACGGGCTAATGTTTGTTCCACTTTTTGCTGTAATGCCCGTTCCGAGATATTCTTTTCTTTCCTGATCGACTTTTCGGCAAGCTTTCTTGCATGCTCCACTTGAATCTCGTGGGGGTATTCCAACAAAGCTTGTTCGATCAGCTTATCCTGAATCCCTTTTTCCTTCAGCTCCTGCTTTAGCGTGATCGGCCCCTTATTGCCACCGTTCACATGCGTCCGGACATAAGCCTTGGCAAAATCGAGATCGTCGAGATAGTGAAAGCTGTACAGCTTATGTATCGCTTCTTTTATAATCGGTTCTTCGATATCCTTCTTTTTTAAATACAGGCGGACTTCTGATTCTGAACGCATGCGGTAGGATAAATAATGGAGGGCATCGGTAAACGCCTTTTGTATTTCATCATGAAACTGCACTTCGGCAAGAAGCAAATCATCGAGTACCGTGCCTTTTTTCAACTGGAACTTCAGAAGGACCTCTTCGTCCACACTGAACGCATATTTTTCATCGACAAATATATTGTAACGGTCTGTTCTTTTCTTTTGGGTCGTTATTTTCGTTATGTTCGGCATACTTTCCACCCCCTTCTTACTTTACCCGTTTCTGTGAACCTTTTCTAGACAAGCACGTCCAAAAATGAAAAAAGAACCCGAGCGTGTTACAGTGAAGGAAAGACAGAAAAAGGATGTGATTTTCATGAAAATAGCCATTGCCGGTGGAAGCGGTTTTGTCGGCTCTGCCCTTATTGACGAATTATTAAAAGAAAATCATGAATTATATATATTGACCAGGCATCCAGATAAATATGATAAGCAAGAGCATATTCATTACGTAGGCTGGCTGAGCGCAGGATCAAGCCCTGAGAGACAGTTGGAAGATCTTGATGTGTTCATCAACCTAGCCGGGGAGTCATTAAATAGCGGTCGTTGGACACAGGAACGGAAACGGACGATTGTCGAAAGCCGGGTCGAGGCTTCCAAGGAAATGAACCGGATCCTCTCCAAGCTTCCAAAAAAAATCCCGTGCCTGATCAATGCCAGCGCAGTGGGATACTATGGCATATCCGACCAGGAAACCTTTACAGAGGAATCGGATTCCATCGGGGAGGACTTTCTGGCCCGCACCGTCAAGCTATGGGAAAAAGAGGCGATGAAATCCAGCCCCTACTGCGAACGTGTCGTCCTCACAAGATTTGGCGTAATCCTGGGGGAAAAAAAAGGGGCACTCCCCATGATGACCCTTCCCTACAAACTTTTCGGCGGTGGAAAAATCGGCAAAGGTACCCAATGGCTTTCCTGGATTCATATTCAAGACGTCGCCCGTGCGGTTTCTTTTTGCATGAAGAAAAAGAATATCCAGGGACCAGTCAATTTCACAGCGCCAAACCCCGTTCAAATGGATACGTTCGGTAAAACGATTGGCGCCGTTATGAAACGGCCTCACTGGTTCCCGGTCCCTCCATTCCTTCTAAAAACCGCACTCGGCGAAATGAGCATCCTGGTCCTTGAAGGGCAAAAGGTCCTACCAAGCAAACTAATGAAGGAGGAATTCACATTCTCCTTTCCCACTCTTAAAATGGCCCTAGAAGATATTTTACATGTATGATTGAAATTATTTGGGAAAAAATAGGACTATCACATGAATTGGAGATGATCTAAATGGCGAAAAAAACGGATAAAGAAAAAAGTTTCCTAACAAGCATGCAAGAGATCACTTACTCTCGCGAATTCAAACAAGCAGATCGAGCCGGCGGTTTTACAGAAAAGAAACCCCGTCGTTAAGTTTGGCGCTTTTTTCCGTACATGATGATCTACCATTCAACACACAATAAGCTGGAGATGATTTAAATCAAAATCATTTCCAGCTTATTTACTTTCATCGAGGGGGCGCTAACATGGGTCGAAATAACATTCACCATAATCGGGATAAAAACAAACAAAAACTGCCACAGGTACCTAAAAACCTTAAAAGTGACGGAATTGATGTCGAATTTTCTACCGAACTAGCCGACCAAGATGATATGGAGGCTCAAGCGCGCGCCAATGCCGCTGACCGCCGGGCCCATAACCGTAAATCATAGCGTTTAGAGGAGGCTGCTTATTCAGCAGCCTCCTCTTATACACACCATCTTATCCACAGCCCTGTTAATATTGTGGATATTTTCTGAATATACCGATAAATAATGGGTAATACGACACCTCTTGATAATATGAAAATAATGTAAATTATGGATAACTCTGTGGATAATGTGGATAACAAGCTATATTCCTTGAATCGTAAGCTTTTTACATGTGGATAACATTTAAAAGGAGACTCCTATGACTGGAGTCTCCTTTTCTTATTCATTCACTAATTCAACTAATGAATCAATCATCACCCATTGTTGCCTTAGACGGTATTCTGTGGATTTTTCATAAACCAATTTGCTTGCGGCAGCTTGATCGCTTTCGGCATTCACTAAACTGCGTCCTTCGAGAATGGAATGTTCATCGACGACCGCATGCCATGCAATTCGAAATGACTTACTCAATTTGTTTCCCCCATTATGTTTTCTCCTGTTGTCCTTTATTTTATCGGCCATTCGCATTTTTCTTTTAAGGGGAATCCTCAAATTATTGTTCTTCCACGACGTTCTCTTCCAACTGTTTGCGAAGCATGAATTTTTGGATTTTGCCGCTGGCGTTTCGCGGCAGCTCCTCACAGAATATATATCGTCGTGGACGCTTATAGTTAGCTAGCGTTATGCTATTCCTGCACCAATCCTCTAAATCCTTCTCAGTTAACGATGGATCTTTCGCCACGATAAACGCCGTCACCGTTTCTCCCCATTTATCATCTGGTTGACCGAGCACTGCACAGTCGAGAACCCCCCGATGTTCATAGAGGGTATCTTCCACTTCACGAGGGTAAACGTTCTCGCCACCCGAAATGATCATATCATCCACCCGGTCCTTGACCCATAGAAAACCGTCTTCATCAAGGAAACCGATATCCCCGGAATGGTACCACCCTTTATGAAGCGCTTTTAGGGTCTCTGGCTCTCTTTGAAAGTACCCTTGCATGATGCAAGGTCCTTTCACGAGGATTTCCCCTGTTTCCCCAGGACCCATGGCATCATCGGGATCCGCTGGCCCATCTTCATTCGGACGGGCAATGACGATTTCATGGCCACGGCATGCCTGGCCGGCTGAACCGGCTTTCCGGATTTGGTCGTCTTCCAGCAGCAAGGTGATGGCTGGACCCATTTCGGTCATCCCGTAAGCCTGGATGAACTGGATGCCCAGTTTTTCCTGGCAAGCGAGCACAAGAGTCGGGGCCATTGGGGCTGCCCCGTACAATCCAAGCTTGAGGCTTTGAATATTATAGTTCTCCAGGTTCTCCTGAAGCAGCATGTTCCACATCGTCGGGGCTGCGAATAGTTTGGTGATTCCTTCCGCTTCGATCAGCTCAAGTGCCAGCTTAGGATTGAACTGATGCATAATCACATTCTTAGCTCCGACCTGAACGCGTGGTAAAAATGAACAGTGCAATTCAGCACAATGGAACATGGGTGCGGTAATCAAACCGACGTCTTGACTTTCATATCTCATCGCCTCTGTTAATATGGCTGACTGCTCGACCATATCCTTATGAAGATGGATCACTCCCTTAGGTCTTCCCGTCGTCCCGCTCGTATACATGATGGCATAGACATCATTTTCATCCACGGCTACATCAACCGGTGTGGAAGATGCATGGATCAGTTTTTCCTGATAACTCTTGGCATAGCTAGGAACTTTCTTATCAATGAACCAGAAAGCAATGCTTGGAAAACGTTTTTCAATCGCCGCCACGGACGATTGCAACTCCTCCTCGAAGATCAGCACCTTTGGCTTTGCATCACTGATGATGAAGGCCAGCTCTTCCGCCATCAATCGAAAGTTAATCGGATTAAAGACAGCCCCAATCTTGGCACAGGCAAAAAACGCGGTGGCCAGTTCTTCATTATTATATAAATACGTAGAAACCCGGTCTCCTTTTTGGACACCTTCTGCTTGAAGCGCAGCCGCCAGTCTATTCACCTTGTCGTTCCACTGGATGTATGTATATCGGGCATTCCTTCTCACGTCGTAGATAGCTTCTTTAATGGGGAATTTTTGAACCGTCTGATCGAATATGGTGTTAATCGTAACCGACATCTTTTTTCCTCCTCAAATACCTGCCATCATCCGGGGGATTCCTGATGATGACAGCTTTCTACTTCATCCAAACTTGACCTTCACGTGAATTTACCGATTACTCAACCTTTCGATGATTGTTGCATTGGCCATCCCATGCCCTTCACACATCGTTTGCAGTCCATAACGGCCGCCTGTCCTTTCCAGTTCATGCATCATGGATACCATCAGGCGGGCACCGCTTCCGCCAAGGGGATGTCCCAGAGCAATCGCCCCTCCGTTTGGATTCAGCTTCTGCGGGTCTGCGCCCGTTTCCTTCAACCAAGCAAGAGGTACAGGTGCAAACGCTTCGTTGACTTCAAAGATATCGATATCTTCGATGGAAAGACCTGACTTTTCCAAAGCCTTTTGCGTAGCCGGAATCGGGCCCGTCAACATCAAAGTCGGATCTGAGCCGACAACCACCCGCGTATGTACTTTAAAACGTGGTTTCAAACCAAGTTCTTCTGCCCTACTTCTCTCCATTAACAGTAAGGCCGCAGCCCCGTCGCTGATCTGGCTCGAGTTCCCGGCATGGATCAGTCCATCTTCTTTAAAAACGGTTTTCAGTCCAGATAGGACCTCTACCGTCGTTCCAGCTCTTGGTCCTTGATCTGCCGTGACGTCAATCGGGTTGCCTTCTTTATCCGTACCTGTAACGGAAATGATTTCCCGGTCAAAATATCCCTCTTTTTGCGCGCGTATTGCCCTCTCATGGCTTTCAACGGAAAATGCATCACATTCCTCGCGTGTGATTTCCCACTTTTCGGCGATTCGTTCAGCTGAGAGTCCTTGGTTGATCACCTCATAGTTGTCAACATACTTTTGGCTCGTAGTCGCCCCTTGGTAATTAAATCCCATCGGAACACGGGACATATTTTCCACACCACCCGCTACGACCACATCCATATCGCCTGATAGGATGGCTTGGGAAGCGAAGTGAACAGCCTGCTGGCTTGATCCACATTGACGGTCGATGGTCGTACCAGGCACTTCAATCGGATAACCGGCAATCAAGGCAGCCACGCGGGCAATATCTCCAGCCTGCTCCCCGGCCTGTGTTACACAGCCTAAAATGACATCTTCAACGATGGCTGGGTCAATTCCTGCTTTTTCAACCAGTTTCCTTAACACTTCTCCAGCTAATTCATCAGGACGAAAGTCCCGCAGGACCCCATTCCTTCTGCCAACCGGTGTACGGATCCCCTCAACAATAACCACTTCACGCATCTAATCGCTTCCCTTCCATTCTTTTTTAGAGGCCAAGATTCTTAGCTATGATTTTTTTCATGATTTCATTGGTTCCTGCGTAAATGCTTGCTACAGGTATATCCCGGTAGCGCCTAGCAATCTTGTATTCTTCCATATAGCCATAGCCACCGTGAAGTTGCATGCATTCCGTGGAGATTTTCCTGGCGGTTTCCGTCAATCTCCATTTCGCCATCGACACTTCAGTGACCACGTTTTCCCCTGCCATATGGTTTGCAATCAGTTGGTCCAGAAAAGCTCGGCCCATTTTGATTTCCGTTGCCATCTCGGCTATTTTAAACTGCGTGTTCTGGAACTGGCTCACCGATTTGCCGAATGCTTCACGGCTTTTCACGTATTCGATTGTATCCGCAAGCATGTCCTCCGATGCAGCTTGGGCACAGATTGCGACCACAAGGCGTTCCTGTTGCAGTTTCTCCATTAAATAGGTGAATCCCTTGCCTTCTTCACCAAGCAGGTTTTCCTTTGGCACCCGGCAATCCTCGAAAATGAGCTCTGCTGTATCCTGACAATGCAGGCCAAGCTTTTTCAACTTCCTTCCCCGTGAGAACCCGGGTGCATCTCGTTCCACTACGATCAATGAAACGCCTTTATGCTTCGGAACAGCATTTGGATCGGTTTTACAAGCTACGATAATCAAATCAGCATGGATGCCATTTGTGATGAATGTCTTTTGCCCGTTAAGAACATAATGATCTCCATCCAAAGTCGCCGTCGTTTTAATATTGGCCAAATCCGATCCTGTCCCCGGTTCCGTCATGGCGATAGCCGTAATCCTTTCCCCTGTCGTACATGCAGGAAGCCAGCGCCTTTTTTGTTCCTCGGTTCCATAGGCGGAAAGATAGGGTACCGTAATATCGCTATGAAGCCCGAAACCGATTAATCCCGAGCCCACCCTTTCCAGTTCTTCATTGATGATGACCCCAAAGCCCCAATCGACTCCTGACCCACCAAACTCTTCATCAAGATCAGGACAGAGAAAGCCTTGCTCGCCCATCTTCTCCCAGAATGACCGTGGGATGAGTCGCTCTTCTTCCCACTTTTCATAATGTGGAACCGCTTCTTTCTCTAAAAACTTCCGTAATGATTTACGGAAAATCTCGTGATCTTCTGTTAAGTAAGAATGCTTCATCTGTTCTCGCTCCTCTTTCTTTTCTCTTCTTCTATCATTACTCGGGTGTCATGGTCACCTTGGTGACATCCTGATGGCCCCGTCCAGCCGGATCGTTTCCCCATTCAGCATCGGGTTGGTTATGATGCTTTCCGTTAGCTTCGCGTATTCGTTTGGATACCCGAGCCTTGATGGGAACGGTACCGTTTTCCCAAGGGATGTCCTCGCTTCTTCCGGAAGCGAATCGAACATCGGTGTATGAAATAAGCCAGGTGCAATCGAGACGACCCGAATGCCAAAAGAAGCAAGATCCCTTGCTATCGGTAAGGTCATGCCGACGATTCCCCCTTTTGAGGCACTATAAGCAGCCTGCCCGATTTGGCCTTCAAAGGCAGCTACGGAAGCCGTATTAATGATCACGCCCCGTTCGCCCTCTTCATTCATCGGATTATGAACCATTTTCTCCGCGGCGAGACGTATGACATTAAACGTGCCGATTAAGTTGACCGTCACCACTTTTGAGAACGCTTTCAATTCATGTGTGCCTTTTCGGCTAACGACCTTCTCGGCGATGGCAATACCCGCACAATTGACGACCGTGTTAATCGTCCCAAATGTTTCGATTCCTTGGTCCAGGGCGGCTTGGACACTATCCTCTTGCGTCACATCCGTTTTAATGAACAGGACGGAATCCCCTAATTCCTCGACCAGCCTGGCCCCTTTTTCTTCCGAGAGATCAAGGATGATCGCTTTCCCGCCTTTATGGATGATGTTTCGCACCGTTGCCTCACCCAGTCCTGAAGCCCCACCTGTCACTACTGCCACTGTCTCTTGAATATTCAAGTCCTCCACCTCTTTCCCTTTGTTTTTGAAACTTATGATTCAACCTTCAAGTTATGAAGGGTTTTCTTAAAATCATGGATCATATATTCAAAATCCCGCTTCAATTCAGCAAGTTCCCTCATTCGTTCATTGATTTCTTCTAATTTCTGTCCCGCTTTTTCTATCGTTCTCTCCAGTTGCTTGACCCCTGTTCTGTCCTGCTCGAAAAGGACCACAATGTCTTTTATTTCATCTAAAGAGAACCCATACTTCTTGCCACGCATGATGATTTTAAGCTGTGCGAATTCTTTCTTTCCATATACTCTGTTCCCTGTTTCGGTCCGCCTCGGCTTTAGCATGCCTAATTCCTCATAGTAACGCAGCGTCCTCGTCGTCAATTCAAACTCTTTGGCTAACTCAGAAATCGTGTACATCCTATAACCACACTTTACAAAGGGATTATTTACCTTTATCTTACCATTGACGTTAACGTAAACTTCAACAAATATTCATAAAATTTCATGAAATCAAAAGAAAAGGGTCGTTTTACCTGTTATACTAAAGATATATTCTTGTAAATGAAGGGATGGATCAACATGATCTGCTCGAAAATACTAGTTGCCTATGACGAATCTGAATTAGCTCTCAAGTCTTTGGAAAAAGCGATTGAATTAGCCAAGCTGGATCCAGCCATTGAAATTCATGCGATACACGCTGTAACGCTACCGATTCATCCAAGTATATATGGAAACGCTTTTCAAGAAATCGAGGAATCCATGCTGAAGTATGGAGAAGAAGTCATCTCAAAAGCGGATGCGCTATTATCGGAAATTCCGAATAAAACCCAGACATTTGTCGTGGAAGGCTCCGCCATCAAAACGTTATTGGAACATGCGAAATCCCAAAACTGCGACCTTATCATCATGGGTAGCCGCGGCTTAAGCGGGTTCAAGGAATTCCTGGGAAGCGTCAGTCATTATATCGTGCAGAACTCCCCGGTACCCGTCTTATTGGTTAAGTGATTACATAGTACGACTCGTTTTCAAAAAAGCTGGGCTCCTTGAGACCAGCTTTTCTGCTAGCTTGACAATAGGATGTAAACGGCAAAGAGATTCTTATTTTACAAACCCTTATTTCTATGGGTAAAATGAAAGTACTTTGAAGAGATAAGCAGGTGAAGCGATGGATATTAAGCATTTACAATACTTCATAGAAGTGACTAATTTTAACAGTTTCACTCGGGCAGCCGATCATTTATTCATTACTCAGCCGACCATCAGTAAAATGATCAAGAACCTGGAAACCGAACTTGGGGTTGAACTTTTCGATCGTTCCCGCAAGCAACTCGCTCTGACCGATGCCGGTCGGGTCGTATTAGAGCAGGCAAAATTGATTGATAAAGCCTTTCATAACTTGGAAACAGAAATGGATAATTTATTAGGCCTTAAAAAGGGACATATACGAATCGGTTTACCCCCGATTATCGATGCCTCTTTCTTCCCCCGAATTCTTAGCCGTTTTCATGAGGATTATCCCAATATCACCTTTCAATTGGTTGAAGATGGTTCAAAAAAAATTGAAGAGTCCGTTCAAAATGACCAACTGGATATAGGCGTAATCGTCCTGCCGACCAACACCGTTCTATTTCACCATTTTGCCTTTTTAGAAGAAGACATCAAGTTGATCGTTCATCCCTCTCACCCACTTGCTTCCGAGGATGAAATCGATTTGATAGATCTTCAACATGAGTCCTTTATCTTATTCAATAAGGATTATGTTTTGCGTGACCTCATCATTTCATCTTGTAAGGAATCAGGTTTTTCTCCACACATCGTTACCGAAAGCTCTCGATGGGACTTTATAGAAGAAATGGTTTTCTGCAAGCTTGGCATCGCCCTTTTACCAGAAAGCCTCTGTCGGTTGGATAGTCGTGTTAAGACCATTAAGGTTAAAAATCCATCACTGAGCTGGAACTTGGCATTCATTTGGAGTAAGGATCAATACCTTTCATACGCCGCAAAGGAATGGCTGAAATATACAAAGGAAGCGTTGGCTAAAAAAGAGTGATCATACACCTTCAATAAGAAAATAATGTAAGCACTATCATAGATATGAGTTATCTTCATGATAACATCTAACCATTTTACTTTATTTACTTGCCGAGTTAGACTTGGTAGTGAGTAAAAAGCACTGCAATACCGATATATCGATATTTTCTGAAAGGAGATATTTATGATCACTTTATCTAGTGTCGATGAGTTACAAGCAACCGAAGAAGCGTTGGAAAAAATTAAATATTCATACCCCGAATTATTTAAAAAACTGCTTCATGTCGTTGCCTTAACACGAGCTTTCCAATTTAAATATCAATTTATGGGCACATTAATCATGGATGAAAACCCTAACGAATACACCCCTGAATTCGTTATGCCCTCCGTTATCACTTTATATAAAGAGGAAGTTCAAAAGTTAAAGAATGATCCGAATATCGAGGTTCTTCGACAAACCCTCTCCCAAAATGAAAATATTGGATATGCGAAAATCAGTATGCTAGTGCTCGGTAAAAGCCCTGAATCACTTTTAGGCGCTTCATACATTAAATAATACCCCCTGATATGTTCCTAAAAAAACCTCCCGTTTTCGGAAGGTTTTTTTTCTTTAGCTATACGTCAAAGGACTTTACTCAAAAATGCCTTCGTTCTTTCCTGCTGCGGATTGTCAAAAATCTCGCTAGGCACATTTTCCTCAACGATCAACCCTTCATCCATGAATATCACTCGATCCCCCACTTCTTTTGCAAATCCCATTTCATGTGTCACCACAACCATCGTCATGCCTTCTTTCGCCAATTGCTTCATGACTTCAAGCACTTCACCGACCATTTCCGGGTCTAGAGCGGATGTCGGTTCATCAAACAACATGATCTTTGGGCCCATAGCTAGAGACCTAGCAATGGCTACACGTTGCTTTTGCCCTCCTGACAAAGAGTCCGGATAGGCGTTCGCTTTATCCGAAAGGCCCACCTTATTAAGCAATTCCATGCCCGTCTTTGCTGCCTGTTCCTTGGAAACTTTACGCACTTTTATCGGCGCAAGCATGATATTTTCAAGAACCGTTTTATGCGGGAATAAGTTAAAATGCTGAAAGACCATGCCGACTTCCGTACGGATTTTATTGATATCGACTTTCTTATCCGTCGTATCAAGCCCCTCAATGTAAATGTGGCCACCCGTTATCGTCTCTAGCTGATTGATGCATCTTAGGAAAGTGGATTTCCCAGATCCCGACGGACCAATGACCACGACGACTTCCTGTGGGGCAACGGTTGCACTGATATTCTTCAATACCTCATTGTCACCAAATGACTTATTTAAATTTTCCACCTTGATCATTCTGTTTTCAACCTACTTTCAAGTCTATTTAGTACGAAACTTAGAACGAGCGTCAGGCAAAGATAGATGAAAGCACAGGCCAAATATGGCTCCCATACTTTAAAATACTGACTGCCCATCGCTTTTCCCCAATACATCAATTCCGGGGCAGCAATGACACAAACTAAGGAAGAATCTTTCAATAATACGATGAATTCATTACCTAGAGGAGGAATCATGCGTTTGAATGCTTGTGGAAGGACAACGGAAATCATGGATTGAGTGTGCGTCAAACCTAAAGAACGTGCCCCTTCCATTTGTCCTTTATCAATGGATTGAATTCCGGCCCTGAATATTTCAGCAATATATGCCGCTGCATTTAAAGACAGTGCAATGACTCCCGCTGCGACGGCATTCGTTTCGCCGGTAAAGAAAGGAACCACCCCAAAGTGGATCAAGAAGATCTGGACCAATAATGGTGTCCCCCGGAAAACCGTGACATAGCAGTAAAATGGAAAGGCGAGTAGTTTATTTCTTACAATCTTCCCTAATCCAATCAGCAATCCTAGAAACGTCCCGATTAGAATCGAAGAAACGGATAGACCAATCGTAAGCAACGTCCCCTTCAATAAGAAAGGCGCATATTCAAAAATAATATCCCAACGAAAACCCATTCTATGTACCTCCTAAAGTCCAAAAAAACTGCGTAACTTCACACGTAAAGTTACGCAATTTTTCTCATAATCTATATTATTGTTGTGCTTTTACCGTCTCGATATCTGGATCTGTGCCAAACTGTTTTTTATAGATTTCGGCGTACTTGCCATTATCGAGCATGGTATTGATCGCTTTATCGAAATCGGCCTTTAACTCACTGCCTTTAGGGAATAGGACTCCATAAAACTCCTCTTCAAAGCTGCTGCTGTCTTCCACGACCTTCAACTTTTGATCAGGATTATTTTTCACGTACTCTTCAACGACCGTATTATCTGCCACGACCGCTTCAGCCCCGCCCTTGAGCAATTCCTGAATCGCTAAGTTATTATTCTCGAATTTCTTGATATCTTTATGGTTTTTCCCAAGAAGGGCTTCCACCGCTTCTTGACCCGTTGTACCTGTTTGGACAGCTATCTTCTTCCCTTTCAAATCTTCTCCCGATTCCACATCACTTTTTTCGGGAACCAAGATTTTATTGGTGGAAAGGAAATAAGGAACCGAAAAATCATACGATTGTTTTCTTTCATCATTCACTGTAATTGCCGATACAGCTAAATCTGCTCTTTTTGATTCAATCTCCACAAAAATCGGATCCCAGCCTACATGCTCAATCTCGACTTTATACCCAGCTTCCTTCGCTACGGCATTGATAAAGTCAACATCGAATCCGACGATTTTATCACCTTCGAGGTATTCAAAAGGCGCATATGCCGCATCCGTCACGACTCTAAGCGTCTTTTCCTTCGGCCCTTCATCACTTGTAGTGGAAACTTCCTTTTCCTTGCCACATCCTGTCATGATCAAAAGCAAAGAAGATATCACGACCAACATGTATACAGATACCCTTTTCAACATAATCCCCTCTTTTCTCCCGTAAACTCTCACTCAAAGTAGTCTAACAATTTAGATTTGAATGATTATTCAGTATTTTTTACTTAAAAATAGTATACGTTTTTTTGAGTTTTCATGCAATAAAAAGTAAAAAAATAACTTTAGTAGAATACAAGTTTATTACAGTAAATGACAAAACCAAGTATCATAATGGACTTTGAACATGTGAACAATCGATTCATCTTCTTTTTCCATAAAAAATAGAAAATTATATTGAAAACGAATATAAAAAAATAAGCAACCACCCATTTAGAGGGTTGCTGCTTATTATGGTTCGTCCAGTGCACGGTTAGTTTCTTCATCAATATCTAACATATCCAATAGGAAGATAAAGATTGGTATCCCGATGATCAATCCCCAAATTCCAAGGAAGTGTTCGGAAAACAGTAAGATCATAAACGTGAAGAACGTAGGAAGATTTGTTTTGGCCGACATGAATTTCGGGTTCAAAATATAGCTTTCAAGCGCATGAATCACCACAATCATGATCAACACTGCAATGACCTTTGGCATGCCTCCAATACTATAGGCAATCATGCTTAGTGGAATCAAGGAAATAATGACCCCAGCCACTGGAATCAAACCAAGGAAGAAAATCATGATCCCCAAACCAATTAACTGTGGAAAACCAAGAATCCATAAGAACGCAACGGATAGAATGGCATTCGTAATGGCAATTAGGAATTGAACCTCTATGACTTTTCCGAATGAGTTAACGAACTTCACACCGAAATGTCCAATATTAATGAAGAAGGAATTGAATTTCCCCCGCTTAAACTTGGAAGTGAAGCGGATGATTTTATCCTTTTCCAACAAGAAAAACAAGCTAAGCAGTATAGAAATGAAGATTTGAAACGCCAGTTTTCCAAAGTCAGATATATAAAGATAGAGCGTATTCATCTGCTTTTGAAGATCCAGAGGTGATTCAAGTTCATTCATTAAACTAATGGCATATTGAATGACCTTGCTATCAGGCGGATGTTGAAAGAAGAATACAATCTGCGTAATCAGCTCAGTAAATTGTGTCGTAATAACCGGCAAGTACTTATAAAGGACGATAGCTAAAGAAGCAATGAACACTATATAAATGAAACTTATGACCACTTTGGAATTGATGGGCATCACTTTTTTCAGATGAAGCATGATGAATTGTTCAAGCCTTCCCATCAGGAAAGTGAAAACAAATGTGAATAAAACGATATTGACCATACTTCCGATGCTTACAAGAAATAAAAACAGCACAAGTAAGGTAATGAATCTTGAAAATCCTTCGCTTTGTAAATACTCTTTTACCACTTACCTATCTCCTATCTACCATTTTGCCGTAATCTATCTTTGTATTTATTATTTTACACGGAATGGAGGAAATCTACTACAAATACCTTCCAAAAAATAATAATTCGAAATATCTTGCCCGGACTCCCTCAAAAGCCCCGGCTTTGTATTAACTATAACCGGTACAAAAAAGGGATGCACCTATTATGCATCCCAATCAAGAAGACTTAGTCTTCGTCCTTAATGTCTAGATCTTCCGGAATCGGTTCATTCGCCAATTCTTCGACTAACATTTTATATTTCTCCAGCTGTTCAAAGTGCGTCTTGAACTGGTCCTTATAGATCAATACTACACCCTCGCCGTCATCCACCACTCTAATTTTTCCTTGTAAGATTAAACTTTCGACATATGGTATGGACACCGATAAGTAATCAGCCGTTTCCTCTACTGTTAAATACACGTTTTCGTCACTCCTACTACTATCTTTATAGCTATTATACCAGTAGTTCACTTTTTCTGCTTTTCTCCTATTGCCCAATATCCTCCGTCCATTTGAAAAGGGCCTTTCCCAGATTGAGAAAGGCCCTTCTATCATTTCACTGTCACTTTGACCGTTTTGGCATTTCCGGCCTTATCGGTTGCCACAACCGATAACTTTGTCTTTTTCTTTTGTTTTTTCATCGTCACTTTATATTTGCCATTTTTATCGGCTGTCGCCTTTCCGAGAACCTTGGATCCCACTTTAACCTGCACGGTTGCTTTGGCCTCTGTTTTACCGGAAACCGATTTACTTGAACTCGTCACTGCGCTGACTGTAAGCATTTTGGGTGCCGTCACGTCTTTTACCGTCGTTTTGACCGGGGTGGTCTGGTACTCTTTTCCACCCACGGTTCCTGTAGACCAAACAGAGACTTTGGTTCCGGCTTTTTGTTTACCAATCGTGACAGAATACTTGCCGTTCGCTTTTATCTTTGTTCCCTTTTTATTGACAACTTTATTATTGACCTTCACATATACTGTGGTATTCGGTTCAGCTTCCCCGCTTATCTTTGTATCCTTATCCCCGACCTTTTTGATGGTCGGCCCAGACATGGTTGCACCTACTGCGTATTCTTCCTGGCTTTTTAAACTCCCTGTGTCTTTCACTTTAATATAATATGTTCCCGGAGATACGGAATAGAGTTGAGTATCCGCTTGATCTACACGGTTGGAACTTTCCAGGCTCACCGCTTTATTCTTGGCATTATATAAAGAAAAGTCTAGCGAACTATTAAACTCCGTAGCAGCGACCACATATAAGAAACCATAATGCTTCACTTTGATTTTATAGTAATCTACATCGTTCGCTTTATTGAAAATCCCCAAACCAAATTGTTTCAGGCTTATTGAGTTAGACTTTTTAATCGTATTATTCGGTTCTTTTTCAATGAGATACTCACTTGCCATCTTCTTGTATGACTGATTATGTACACGCTCGAAAGGACTTTTCAGGCCTGTTCCCTTTTCAACTGAAACTGTAGCGGCTCCTACCGCCCCTAAATTAAGCGAAAATAGACTGAATACCAATGCCAGAATAAAAACAAATGATTTTTTCATAGTTCTCTCCCTTTTTAATAAAGTAAAAGATTTTCTTCTTTTCCCCTTGTCTCTACCCACATGCAAAAAGAAAATAAACCATCTTTTACCAAAATATACTAATAATTACTCTGTACGTAAAGGGACTAAACCCTGATATGTCCACCTTATTTCCTGGTTCGTGAATATCAAGGAAAATAAAATGCGTTTATACCTTATAAACCAAACCCATAAAATGTAAAATAGTGTTAATGTAGGAGTTCTATAGACTAGGAGGATTGAAAAAATGACCTTATTTTATGTCATGCTTGCAGCCATTTTCGCGATCATTGTGGTTATCCTGGTAAAACGAAGAAGCGAGCCGGTCAGAATGGAACGGTATCAGCAAGAATTCCGGAGAAGGTATGAGGAGACGTTGGACATAGGCGGGAATGCTATCGTATCGGAAGCCTTAATAGAAAAGCTAAATCAAGCCATGGAAATCGAGTATATGGAAAAGGTCAATACCGCTTTCCGTATGAAATACCCACGTTATACGCAGGGGAATCTCAACGAGTTATGGCGGGAATTAAAACGGTACTTCATCATGACGGCCGTGTTCGGTAAAATGGAAATGTTTCATGCCACCGTCGATGAACTCTGGCATATCATGCTGGATGATAAACAGAAATATGATAGGTTCTGTCGGGACTTCCTTGGCCAGATGATCCTACATCATCCCCACACAGAGCCTGTCTTTAAACCAGTGGAACGGACACTGTTCGACTTTTACTATGTCCAGCTGTTCACTATTGATTCGCCCTCGATTCTAACTTGGGGAAAGTTCTTCAAACATGATAAAGCAACCTCCTTGCTCCACGATTTCGAAACACTGGAAGTTGACCAGTTAAAGGAAAAATACATGCGAAAACCGACGAGTGTGGAAGCGGAAGAAACTTTTGATAGGTTCTCGGGCCTCATAAAAAGTGACCGCACAGAACGGAGTGTGGATTGGCAAAAACGGTACAATCAAATGGATTATGCTGCACCCGCTTACTTCATTTATGCAAGTGCGGATGCATGTGATTCGGACTTCAAGCATCTGTTTGGTGACGATCCCGCTCACGGTTCCCATTCTGGAAATGTAGGTACCGACAGTCATGGCAGTGTTCATGATAGTGGATCTGATTCCTCGAGTTGTTCTTCTTGTAGCTCGTGCTCTTCATAAAAACAGCACCACCGTTTGTTAGATGGTATCTAGGTGCTGAACAGGCTTTGTCCAATCAATAAAGTACCCGTTACCATTTCACCTTCCCAACCCATTTAAAAATGCCTCCTTTTACTCAAGGAGGCATTAATGGATATCAGTTTTGCTTATTCATGTTCCAGTTTCTTCACCTGTACTTTTACATCAAGCGTTTGGTTCCCACCTCTGTAAACTCCCTGCAACGGGCTGACGTCTGAATAGTCCCGCCCAGCGCTAAGACAAATGTGATTTTCAAGTGCCTCTACATTATTCGTGGCATCGAGTCCAATCCAGCCGATACCAGGGGCCATGAATTCAACCCACGCATGGGAGGCAGCATCACCAATCAGCTCAGAGTTTTCACCGACGTAGAGATATCCGCTTACATATCTGGCCGGAATGTTCCTGGCTCTAAGAACGCCTAGCATAATATGAGAATAATCCTGACATACGCCTTTTTTCAACTCAAATGCTTCATTAGCGGTTGTGCTTACATTCGTCGATTCTCCGTCATAGGTCATGACCTCATGAAGATACCTCATTAACTGAAGGGAGAATTCAACAGGACTTTCAATATCACCTACCGCTTGGATAACTTGATCGATTTGATGCTGATATAAGAAGGTATAGTTGGTTCCATTTAAAAAACTCTTGTAATGCTCATGAAATAATTTCGAATGAAAGATATATCTCATTTCTGGAGAATACTCGATTTGTCGAATGAATGGCGACCTTTGAATGCTGACGATGGAGGTCGTCTTCACTTCCAACTTCGTATGTTTTTGGGGGATGAAGAAACTCTCCACGTGATTCCCCCATAAATCCACATGTTCCTTTGGCATCGATACAGGTGTGATTTCATTTTTATAAGACAATAAACGCTGACATTCATCCGTCCTAGGTTTCAAACGAATGGTATTCATACTTTGGTCTACTGCTGTATCATAGTAAAAAGTATTTACATGCTCAACTTCATATTTCATGGCCATTCCTCTCCCTGATACAATGGTTTTACTGTCCTGTAAGAGGAAGGGGTTTCTCTGGGGATGCTCCCTTTCATGTTACAGGATCAGCTTCTAAGTAATACGTTCTAGAGAATAACTTTCCAAATTCCAGACACTGGCTATAAGCCGAATCAATAAAAACCCCAATCTCTTCCGTATTCAGTTTTTTGATGTCCACATCTTTGAATTCACTGATCATATTGTCAATGGCCGCATACATCTTCCAAGAATAATGGGCCACCTTTTCGCCTTCAAGTCCTTTAATCACTTCTCTGACATGTTCCATGCAATAACAGAGGGAACGAGGAAAGCTATGATCGGATATCATGAATTGCAGGACAAATTTGGGTTCCATCAAAGGTTTGAATTTCTTAGTAAAGTCCTCATATCCATTAATGAGCTGTAGACTTGTACGCCAGTCCAATTCTTGCCCTTCCAAGTCACCATATGGAACGGATTGTCGATACATCATCTGCATGACAAGAGCTGTTTTTTCAGCCCGTTCCAGCCATTTTCCTATCTTAATAAAATGATAGGGTAAATCTCGTGACATGGTAGAATCTATTATTCCAGTCGCAATCATTGAAGTGGTTTTAATACGCCTGATATAGGAATGAATCTCTTGGATGGAGTAATCCTCCCTTGCTTCGGCATTTTCTTGCTCTAAGTAAAACTCATTCCAGACCTCCCAAAGCATGTTGGGGATTCTATCTCTTGTCATCTTGGCATTTTCCCGAATATAATTGGTTATCTTCGATAGCGAATTGAAGTTATCTTCTGAAAAGGCCAAATAATGGACGACATTTTTCATCGTAATGTCTTCATAAAGAGAATCAAATTCTTCCTTATCCCCACAAATCCCGATGATCACTTCCAAATCGTGTTTGATCAGGGTTTCATGCTCGGATGCCTCTAGCATTTTTATTAACTGAACCTCAAGGATATCTGCATTACTTTCCATCCGTTCACAATTCCTTGCCATCCAAAATAAAGAATCGGCTACACGACTAAGCATGCTGCATCTCCTCCTTTAACACCCAGGTATCTTTTCCGCCCCCGCCCTGTGAGGAGTTCACAACGAGTGATCCTTCCTTTAAAGCCACTCGCGAAAGTCCGCCCGGCAGTACATGTACTTGTTCCCCCTTCATGACGAATACGCGTAAATCTACATGGCACGGGTAGAATCGGCCTTTTTGGTACGCCGGGGCCCGTGATAATTTAATGGTAGGCTGTGCTATATACTGATAAGGATTTTCAATGATTTTCTGACGGAATACTTCCCTCTCTTCCTCGGTAGCATGGGGTCCGATTAGCATATCGTAGCCACCAGAAGCCCCTACATTCTTCACGACGAGTTCATCCAACCTTTCAAGAACCCACTCCTTCTGGATTGGATCGCTTAACAGGTAGGTATCCACGTTTTTAATGATCGGTTCTTCCTTCAAATAATATCGAATCATATCCGGTACATAGGAATATATCGCTTTATCATCGGCCACACCGTTTCCAATCGCATTCAAGATGGAGACATTCCCCTCTTTATAAGCAGCAATCAATCCCGGCACCCCGAGTAACGAATCCTCACGAAACGCCTCCGGATCAAGAAAATCATCATCTATACGGCGATAGATGATATCCACCCTTTTTAATCCCCGAATGGTTTTCATGTAAACCATGTTGTCTATCACGATCAAATCTCTTCCTTCTACAAGCTGGATATTCATTTGTTGTGCTAGAAATACATGATCATAATAAGCCGAATTATACATTCCGGCTGTTAAGAGGACTGCTCTAGGTTCAGTGTTTTTCGAGATGTTATTTGGCACATGCGACAATAAGGAGTGCTGTAAATGAGCAATTTGATTTTCAAGTGTGTTGAGAGAATGTTCAGAAAAAAACTCGGGGTAAACCTGACGCATAACATAACGATTTTGATACACATACGAAAGTCCTGAAGGATTTCGTAGATTATCCTCAAGAACTCGATATTCACCATGTTCATCTTTGATTAGATCGATTCCTGCCAAGAAGATATGATTTTGTAAAGGGCTATCAACCCCGCCTACCTGTTTATAGTAGTAATACGGGCTATTTTCTACCAGATGCTTCGGAATAATATTATCTTTTAAAATTCGTTGATCATGATAGATATCATCCAAAAAGTGATTAAGTGCTTCGACTCGTTGAATCATGCCTTTTTCAATCACTCCCCATTCTTCAGCAGGGATGATAATTGGTATGAAGTCAAACGGCATGGTGCGCTCCGTTCCGCTTTCTTCCCCATACACCGTAAAAGTAATTCCCTGTCTTAAAAAACTGAATTGAGCTGTTTCATGCTTTTCCCTATACTCTTCTTCTGAAAACTGTTGAAGAATTGAATGGAAGTATCGATAGTGGTCTTTTGGCTCTCCATTTTCCTGAAGCATTTCATCGAAAAAGGAGCCCGTTTCATAAGTTTTGAACAATGCTACACGCCTCCAAAAAATGTTATGTAAAGAGTAATGACTATTTAATTACGACAAATTTCATGGGATATCCTTCTTTTCTAACAATATTTTTACTAATAATTTAGATTTTTCTAATAATTGTCGATTGGTACCGTTTACATTTCTTCCTTTATAAATTTACAAGAAAAAAACTAATAGGTTGCCCTATTAGTTCAGTTTGTAGACAAAAGGGGTTCGGAATGGTTTCATTCCGAATCCCTTTTGATATTTTCTTGGAATTTTGCTCAAGATTAAGAGCTTGGGTCT
>NZ_JBNNSR010000016.1:0-53164 GCF_050277925.1 Peribacillus sp. NPDC097264 | reverse complement strand
AGAAATGTTTGACTTGCTCATTTTGCTTTTTTATAGTGTGTGCTCACTCAAAATTTACGTTGGCGCTTTGTTTTGTTCAGTTTTCAAAGAGCAATGCCTTACGACAGCTTATTTATTATAACATCCTGTTAACTCAGAGTCAAGAACTTTTTAAAACTTTTTCGAAGTTTGTAATCCGTGTGAAACTCGTTCGTAACAACAGATATAAATATAACATCATTACGCAAACTGCGCAATACCTTTTTTAAAGTTTTTTTGAAATAGCAAAAGTTTTTATTTAAAAGCTAAAAATCAAACCCTAACAACCTAACAAAATTATAATCAAAAAACAAAAAACCGATTTAGAACAGTGTGCCATGAGTCGCTGCTCATATACACACTTCCTAAATCGGTTCTGATTCACCGGTTTTCCTTATGGCTTAACGATGTCTCATTAACGGGAATAACAGGACATCACGAATCGAAGGCGAATTCGTCAGCAACATAACCAGACGGTCGACCCCAATTCCCAATCCTCCGGTTGGCGGCATACCATATTCTAAAGCCTCCAAGAAGTCCTCATCCATTTCATGAGCTTCGTCATTTCCTTGCTCACGCTCTTTCAATTGTGCCTCAAAGCGTTGGCGTTGATCAATTGGATCGTTTAATTCCGTGAATGCATTCGCATGCTCTCTTCCCACTATGAACAATTCAAATCGATCAGTAAATCGATCATCCTCTGGGTTTTTCTTCGCTAAAGGTGAAATTTCTACTGGGTGTCCATAGATGAATGTAGGTTGGATTAACTTATCTTCTACTTTTTGTTCGAAGAATTCGTTAACGATATGACCAAATTCCATGGACTCTTTCACTTCAATCCCATTTTCCTTCGCAAGTTGTTGCGCTTCTTCTTTGCTCATAGTAGTCCAAAAGTCTACACCAGTATATTCTTTTACAGCATCAACCATATGGAGTCTTTTCCACTCTGGTTTTAAATCGATCTCATATTCTCCGTACTGGATAGTTGTGGTTCCAAGAACCTCTTGTGCAATATGGGCAACCAAGTTCTCTGTCAAGCTCATGATATCCTTATAATCCGCGTACGCCTCGTATAATTCAATAAGTGTGAATTCCGGGTTATGTCTAGTGGAGACCCCTTCATTCCTAAATACTCTACCGATTTCATAGACTTTCTCTAAGCCGCCGACAATCAGGCGTTTCAAGTGAAGTTCAATGGCAATCCTTAAGTTTAAGGGCATATCCAATGCATTATGGTGAGTCAGGAATGGGCGTGCAGCCGCTCCACCTGCTACAGAGTGCAATAGCGGTGTTTCCACTTCCAAATATCCTTGATCGTCTAAGTAACGTCTCATAGCCTGCACAATACGACTGCGCATGATTAAAGTGTTTTTACTTTCTTCATTTGTAATTAAGTCAACATAGCGTTTCCGGTAACGCTCCTCTACATCCTTCAAACCGTGGAACTTATCGGGAAGTGGGCGCAATGCTTTAGAAAGGAACACATATTCTTTAGCTTTAATGGAAAGTTCGCCGACTTTCGTTTTAAAGATGACACCCGTGATTCCCACGATATCACCAAGATCCGTTTGATTGAAAATTTGGTATGACTCTTCTCCAACCTTATCTAAGCGGACGTATATTTGGATTTGGCCACTTATATCTTGTATATTGGCAAAACCAGCTTTCCCTTTACCACGTTTGGTCATGACACGACCTGCAATGGTAACTTCTATTTCTTTCTCCTCTAACTCTTCTTTTTCCAATGCACCATATGCATCAACAATCTCCTGCGAAGTATGGGAACGCTCGAACCTACTGCCGAACGGGTCTTGTCCATTGTCAATCATAGCCTGCATTTTGTCGCGTCTTACCTGCAGTTGGTCATTCAATTCTTCATGACTCACGAAAATCATCTCCATCTCTATTAATCAAAGCCTCATATAACTATTTGAACTTTCTAATTGCATACCTATTTATTCTTACATAAAGTAAAGGATTTCAACAGCTTTTTATCTTAAATTCTAATATATGGACAGATAAAAACTGCCAGGTTCACTGGCAGTTTTCGATAAACGTATTATAGAAAAACAGGAAGGTAATGTCAAACATCAAACCATTTGGATGTTTTGTTCCCTCGCTTCACATTCATCAACGAGTCCATACAGAAGTCGCGTAACATCTTCTCTAGTCTCACATTCATTAATACCTTTACGTGCTTTTGCATTGCCTTTGACACCTTTAAGGTACCAGGCAGCATGCTTGCGCATTTCACGGACAGCAACATGCTCATTTTTCAACGCTATCAGACGATCCATATGAAGAATGCATACATCCATCTTTTCACGGACTGTCGGCTCATCCATCAATTGTCCAGTTTCCAAATACTTCACTGTCCTGTATATCATCCACGGGTTCCCTAAGGCCGCCCGACCAATCATGACTCCATCAACGCCAGTTTCCTTTAGCATTCTTTCAGCATCTTGCGGGGTTTCCACATCACCGTTTCCAATCAAGGGAATGTTAATGGAATTTTTCACTTCTCGAATAATGTCCCAATTAGCTTTCCCTTCATACAATTGAACCCGGGTTCTGCCATGAAGGGAAATTGCCTTGCCCCCTGCACGTTCTACCGCTTTGGCATTCTCAACAGCAAATACATGTTCATCATCCCAGCCAATGCGCATTTTAACAGTAACAGGTTTATCTACGGCATCCACAACTGCCGAAACCATCTCATATATCTTATTTGGGTCAAGTAACCATCTTGCACCGGCATCACATTTCGTGATTTTCGGGACAGGGCATCCCATGTTGATATCAATGATGTCTGCCGTTGTATTTTTATCTACAAACTTCGCTGCCTCAACTAGATTTTTCTTTTCACCACCAAAGATTTGCAAGCTTAGCGGTTTTTCTCTTTCATCTATATAAAGCATATTCAGCGTTTTGGCATTTTGAAGAACGATTCCCTTGTCACTTACCATCTCTGCGCATACCAATCCTGCACCGAACTCTTTGACAGTCAAACGAAAAGCCGAATTACATACCCCCGCCATCGGAGCCAGAACTACCCGGTTCTTCATTTCAATATCGCCTATTTTTAACACATCGTGACCCCCTATACCACTCTTTCATTTATCCTCAAGTGGCTGCAGATCCTCAATTGAAACTTTAAGAACATCCACCACTTCTAGTAAAAATTCCTCTGTGGGATTTCGGTTCCCTCTTTCAACTTCACCCAACAAAGAAACAGAAACACCCATCTCTTTTGCGAACTCCTCTTGGGTAAAACCTTTTAACTTTCGAAAAGCGCGAATACGCCTTCCCCATTTTTCAGCTTCCATAATCGAACTCCTTCTTTATCCGGAATCTTTTCAAGCAGGTCGCTCAAGGATGTATTCATTTTCGGAAGAATTATATCTGATTCCAATTCCATTAAAGGAATAATCACAAATGCTCTTTCATGCATCCGAGGATGAGGGATTGAAAGAATCTCCGTCTCAACATTTTCATGATTATATAACAAAATGTCAAGGTCTAACGTACGAGGACCCCATCTGACATTCCTTTTTCTTCCTAATTTTCGTTCAACTTGCATGCATGCTCGCAATAAGTCCTCTGGTGTTAAATCGGTTTCCACCTTAATGACAGCATTCAAAAAACAATCCTGGTCAGTATATCCGACAGGGTCCGTTTCATATAATGATGAACAAGAGACAAGTTTAATATGTGGATCTTCACTCAATAATTGGAAAGCCCTTTGAAATGTATCGAAGCTCTCCCCCATGTTCGAACCAATTGATAGATACGATATATTTTTCATTTTAGCGTCCTCTTTCAATCTCTATGGCAACCGATTCATAGTGTCCTGCTATAGGAGGGTCTGGTTTATATATCTTTACTGTACACATCATGATCTTCGGAAACTTGGTGAGTAACTCCGATGCAATCCTTTCTGCAACAGCTTCCACCAGCTTGTACGGTTCCCCTTCAACGATACCTTTACAGACTTCATATAATTCACCATAATTAATGGAGTCTTCGAGATTATCGCTCATGCCCGCATTGGCCAAATTCGCTTCTACAGTCAGATCCACCCTAAATCGCTGGCCAAGCTTTGTTTCTTCCGGAAATACACCATGGTATCCGTAGAATTCCATCTTATTCACAAATATCTTATCCATTAAACTCACCTTTTCCTATAAGAGCATCCATCATTTTAGCTGTACGTCCCATTTCCTTTACATCATGCACCCGGACCATTTGGCAGCCCTGAAGAATCCCATGACAGATCGTTGCTGCCGTCCCTTCCAAACGTTCATGTGCCGGTAGATTAAGAACTTGTCCGATCATGGATTTTTTCGATGTAGCGAGCAGTACTGGATACCCTAATGATACCAGCTTATCAAGATTCCTCATCATTTCCAAATTCAGTGTCAAATCTTTTGCAAACCCGATACCTGGATCTAGAATGATATTCTCATCCAAGACTCCCTCTTTCTTCACAATCCTAATGCTTTCGAATAGATCTTGCAAAGAATCACGGATAAATTGTTGGTACTCCATATTGTCTCGGTTGTGCATTAAAATAATCGGAACTTGGTACATAGCCGCTACCTTTGCCATATGTGTATCTGCTTTTGCTCCCCAAATATCGTTCAGGATGTGCGCTCCTGCTTTCAATGCCGCTTCTGCAACTTTGGACTTGTACGTATCAACGGAGATAGGAATTTCAAAAGTACGGGAAATCGCTTCAATGATAGGTACGACACGTTCTATCTCTTCCTCATCCGTTATCCGTTCATAATTAGGCCGGGTCGACTCACCACCGATGTCCAAGATATCCGCACCATCTTCAACCATCTGCTCAGCATGTCTTAATGCAGCATCTACCCGATTATATTTTCCTCCATCGGAAAATGAATCAGGCGTAACATTTAAAATCCCCATAATTAAAGTCTTTTTGCCGTAATCCAATTCTAATGAACCGCATTTGATCTTCGATGTACTAGCTAATGACATAGGACGTTCTCCTTCATTAAAAAATCTACGTATATATATGAGTTTACCTATATACCCAGGCAAAGCGCAAGCACCTTAAAATCCAGAACCTCATTACTACACAAAAAAGAGAAGCAAAGCACCCTAGAGGTGCTTTGCTTCTCGGTTAACTTTTACTCTTATTCAAAGTTATACAAAGGTGTACTTAGGTAACGCTCACCATTACTTGGAATGATTACAAGGACTTTCTTGCCTTTTCCTAGTTTCTCAGCAACTTTAACAGCGGCAGCGATAGCCCCACCGGATGAAATACCACCTAGGATACCTTCTTCTTTTGCAGCACGACGGGCGTATTCAAAAGATTCATCCGTGTTTACTTGAATAACTTCATCATAAAGATCTGTGTTTAAAATGCTAGGAACGAATCCTGCACCGATTCCTTGAATTTTATGTGGCCCGGGGTTTCCTCCTGACAATACAGGTGAATCGGCAGGCTCTACAGCGTAGATCTTAATATCAGGATATTTTTCACGAAGTACTTCACCTGCACCAGTAATCGTACCGCCCGTTCCAATTCCTGCGATAAATGCATCCAGGCCATCTTCACCAAACGCTTCAATAATTTCTGGACCGGTAGTATTACGGTGAACTTCAGGGTTCGCTTTATTTTCGAATTGTTGTGGAATGAAGTATCCGTGTTCTTTAGATAACTCAGTCGCTTTAGCAATGGCACCCTTCATTCCTTCAGGTCCAGGCGTTAGAACTAAATCAGCTCCATAAGCACGAAGCAAGTTGCGACGTTCCAAGCTCATCGTTTCAGGCATTACAAGGATTGATTTATACCCTTTTGCTGCAGCTACCATCGCAAGGCCAATCCCAGTGTTACCACTTGTAGGCTCAATGATCGTATCGCCTTGTTTAAGATCTCCACTTTTTTCTGCGGCTTCGATCATAGCAAGAGCGATTCTGTCTTTAACGCTGCTCCCTGGGTTAAAATATTCAAGTTTCAAATAAATATCTGCACTATTTTCGTTTTGAAGCTTGTTTAATTTTACTATAGGCGTTTGCCCGATTAATTCCGTTACTGAATTAACTATACGTGCCATGTTCTCCACTCCTTTTATTAATACCGAGTATGTTTATTGGTTTTATTAATTTAAAGTTACCAGTTTCACTAGTTCGTTGTCAATGTTTATCTGCAATTTTCTAAATTTTCTTTTATATCCTTTTACCTACTTTTGATCTTCTGATCCATATACCCAATCTACATCAAACTCATCCCAGAAAATCTTACCGGATACCGGCGCCTGGATTTGTTCCAAGGCTTTTTGGCGGCGTATTTGCTCTTTTACTTCCTTATACGAGTATTGCCTACCGTCAATTTTCTCATGTAAATAGAGAACAGCCCATCCTTCATCCGTCTCAACCGGTTGGCTCCAATTTCCCACCTTTAACTTTTCGGCAGCGGAAATATATGCTTTCGAGATTTGTTCATTATCCTGCGATATATACCCCATGTCTCCCCCTTGATTTGCTGTGAATTCATCAAGAGATTTCTCCATGGCTAACACAGGAAATGAAACGCCTTTATTCAGTTCTTTTATTATTTGCTCTGCTTGATCCTTAGTCGATGTAGTTATTTGAGAAATATGATAGGTAGTGGGTATTCGATAGATGTCCTTATTATTCTCATAATAGTCCTCCATGGTCGCTTCGGAAACTGTGACATCCTTTGTAAGCAGCTTCTCGAGCAGGAGATTCGATTGAATTTCCTGCTTCCATTGGGCTTTGCTTTTACTTAGATTCTGACCAGCAGTTCCATACATCGTTTTCATCATCTTCAGTTCCCGATCCACTTCATCTTCGGATATGGTCACTTTGTATTTTTTCGCTGCTTGTCCCACTACTTCTTTATCAACCATTTCCTCAAGCACGTCTTTACCATATCGTTTTTCAAGTTCATTGATCCATGCTTCCCGGGAAATATCTTTAGAGCCAATCTTCGCTGCCGTTTCCTCTCCTAAAGTGATTTTGGAAGCGATGAATGGCCAGATGACAAAGATTAGGATTGTCAATAGGTTCAACAAGGCAAGACCAGCAATGATTGCCCTAAGCTTTTGTTTAGACAAAACCCTTTTCTCCCGTCTTTTTTTTATTTTTGTGTTTCCTTTTCTAGTTCTTCAAGGTTCTCTTTGGAAAATTGGTATGTCTCATTACAGAAATGGCATTGGGCCTCTGCCTGTCCTTCCGTCTCGATGATATCCCTGATTTCCTCTTGCCCGAGGCTTATTAAGGCATTAGAAATCCTTTCCCTTGAACATGGGCATGAGAATTCTACATCTATTTTTTCTAGAACCTGTACATTTCCTTCCCCTAATAGTTCTGTTAGGATTTCTTCCGGAGTTAAACCATTTTGAATCATTTTAGAAACAGGAACGATGGTGTTTAGACGTTGTTCGATTTTCGTAATCGTTTCGTCAGAAGTACCGGGCATTAGTTGGATGATGAAACCACCCGCGGCTAGAATCGAGTTATCAGGATTCACTAATACGCCCACTCCCACCGAGGAAGGTACCTGCTCTGATGTTGCAAAATAATACGTGAAGTCTTCACCTAATTCTCCCGAAACTAGAGGAACCTGCCCAGAAAAATTATCACGTAAACCAATGTCTTTCACGACGGTTAATAACCCCTCGGTTCCAACCGCTCTTCTGACATCCAATTTTCCTTGTTCATTTAAATCAAAGTGAGTTTGTGGGTTCGTTACATATCCACGCACTTCCCCCTTTGCATTACTATCAACAAGGATGGAACCTATAGGTCCTCCGCCCTCGATTTTAATCGTAAGCTTTTCTTCACCTTTCAACATGGCACCCATCATTACTCCGGCAGTCATAGCGCGCCCAAGTGCAGCCGATGCTGTCGGCCAGGTATAATGCCTCCGTTGCGCTTCCCCTACAGTTTCTGTTGTGGAGACCGCATACGCTCGCACTTGACCTTCATATCCTAACGCCTTTATTAAATAATCTTTCATTTATATGTCCTCCCATGCTGTTTTTTTAGGTTTACTTCTTTACTTGCTCTCGGTTCCTTTTGTAAATTAGCTGTAGGCCTTTTAATGTTAAGAAGGGCTCCACAACATCGATAACTGTGGATTCATTGGCAATCAACGTGGCCAATCCACCAGTGGCAATGACTGTCGGCTCTAAATTACTTTGTGCTTTCATGCGGTTTACGATTCCTTCGACTTGGCCTACATACCCGTATAAAATACCTGACTGCATGGCCGAAACCGTATTTTTACCTATTATTCCGTCTGGACGGCTAATTTCAATTCTCGGTAGCTTGGATGCTTTCGAGTAAAGCGCTTCTGTAGAAATTCCGATCCCTGGGGCGATTGCTCCCCCCATGTACTGCTTTTCCTCATTTATATAACAATATGTCGTTGCGGTTCCAAAATCGACGATGATGAGAGGGCTTCCAAATTCCTGTATGCCTGCTACAGCATTCACAATTCTGTCCGCTCCCACTTCGCGAGGGTTTTCATACTTTATATTCAATCCCGTTTTAATACCAGGTCCAACGATAAGTGGTTTGATTCCAAAGTATTTTTTGCACATGCGTTCAAGCGCAAACATTATAGGCGGTACAACCGATGATATAATGATGCCGTCAAATTGGTCGAATGAGAGACCTTCATGTTGCAGTAAAGACTTTATGACCATTCCATACTCATCTTCTGTTTTATTGCGGCTTGTTTCAATTCGCCAATGATATTTCAGTATTTCTTCATCGTATACGCCTAATACAGTATTCGTATTCCCAACATCTAGTACAAAAATCATTGTTTTCACCACTCCGCTAAATTATTCTCCCACATCATACCATACTGTTATTTTCGATGCTATTAGTCGCGCTTCTCAAAAGGTAAAAATATGCCAGCTGAAAATTTTGTAGGCTTTCTCATATTTATAGTGTAAAGAAAAGGGTATTTCCGAGGAGGAAATACCCTTTTGGTTTCAAGTCAACTTACAACTTTTTATTGTCATCTTCTTTTGGGAAAGAAAGTGGCTTATCTTGAGGTGTACCTTCTTCAATCGGAGGTGTATTCAATCCTTCCTCCGTTATCTCAAGGTCCTCAGGTTCTCTTTTATCCAATGGATCTAAAAGAGCCTCTTTTTCCTTTTTCGTATTGATGTTAACTTTTACGTTTTCATCAGTAGTCAAATTCCCATTAAGAGCTGTATAATCCCGTTCTGGTAATTTACCATCTTGGAAAAGCCCTTTGATTTGTTCTGCATCCAGCGTTTCCACTTCTAGCAGGGTCTTGGCAACCAAATCAAGTTTTTCACGATTTTCAGTAAGGATTTTCTTACATCTTTCGTAAGCTTCTCTAATGATGCGTTGTATTTCCAAATCAATCTCATAAGCGATTGCATCGGAATAGTTTTGGTCATTATTGAAGTCGCGGCCCAAGAACACCTGTCCTTGTGAATTTCCAAACTGAAGAGGTCCAAGTTTACTCATTCCATATTCCATAACCATACTACGGGCAATGCCTGTCGCACGTTGGAAGTCATTATGAGCACCCGTACTCACTTCACCAAAAGTAACTTCTTCGGCTACCCTACCACCTAAAAGACCAACGATCTTATCTTTTAGTTCAGGCTCGGTCATGAAGAAACGGTCTTCTTTCGGAAGCATGACGGCATATCCACCAGCTTGACCACGAGGGACAATCGTAACTTTATGAACCACTTCTGCATCATCGAGGACCAGACCGATAATTGTATGACCCGCTTCATGCCAGGCAACAATATTCCGTTCTTTTTTCGATATCACGCGATTTTTCTTTGCAGGACCTGCAATAACCCGATCCGACGCTTCATCCAAATCGGACATATCGATTTTTTTCTTATCTTGACGGGCTGCAACAAGAGCCGCCTCATTCAGTAAGTTTTCAAGATCGGCACCCGAGAATCCAGGTGTACGTTGAGCGATTGCTTTTAAATCCACGCTTTCTGCCAAAGGCTTGTTACGAGCATGAACTTTCAATACTTCTTCACGGCCTTTTACATCTGGGCGCCCAACTGTAATTTGACGGTCGAAGCGGCCAGGTCGTAGCAATGCTGGATCCAATACATCTGCACGGTTTGTTGCGGCGATGATGATAATGCCTTCATTTCCACCGAAACCGTCCATTTCAACAAGCAATTGGTTCAACGTTTGTTCACGTTCATCATGACCGCCGCCAAGGCCTGCGCCCCTTTGACGACCTACTGCATCGATTTCATCAATGAAGATGATACATGGTGCGTTTTTCTTTGCATTTTCAAATAAGTCACGAACACGAGATGCACCGACACCAACGAACATTTCTACGAAATCAGATCCACTGATTGAGAAGAAAGGCGTGCCTGCTTCACCAGCTACCGCTCGTGCAAGTAAGGTTTTACCTGTACCTGGAGGACCCACCAATAGGACCCCTTTAGGAATACGGGCACCAAGCTCAGCAAATTTGCGAGGGTCTTTTAAGAATTCCACGACCTCGACAAGCTCTTGCTTTTCTTCGTCTGCCCCGGCAACATCATTGAAACGAACTTTCTTCTTATCATCGTTATACAGCTTCGCCTTACTTTTCCCGAAGTTCATCACTCGGCCGCCACCGCCGCCTTGTGCTTGGTTAAGTAAAAAGAAGAATAGTATGAAAATGATTACAAATGGAATGATCGAAGTAAAGAATGTAACCCAGCCACTTGTTTGTTTTGGAGGTAAAACATCAACAACTTCAGTACCTTGTTTTTCTACAGCTTCGCCAATGCGACTCTGTGCATACTCACTAAATGGAACGTATGCAACAAAATACTTGTTTTCATCATATTCCTTCAGCTTCCCTGTAATTTCAAAAACACTGCCTTCGGGTTGCATCGTTAATGACTTGACGTCCCCACTCTCCAAATGCTTATAGAATTGATCTTGGGTCAATTTTTCCTGAGGTTCATTGTTATTGTTAAAGATGCTCACAATCCCAATGATGACTAAAAATATCAGTAAATAAAATATGGTATTACGGAAGATCCGATTCATCCCTTACCTCCTCCCACGGGTAAACAAACTATAGTAAATATTATCATACAAAATTAATGAATTACAATAATTTAACACCGCTGTTTTTATCTGGCCATCTCTTTTAACTGAATACTATTATTTCGTGTAAATCTCAGGTTTCAATATGCCGATGTATGGGAGATTACGATATCTTTCCGCATAATCCAGGCCATATCCTACAACAAATGCATCAGGGACGATAAATCCAACGTAATCCGGAGTAATGTCAGCCTTCCTGCCTGTTGGTTTGTCTAACAATGTAACAATTTTAATGGATTTTGCTTTGCGGTAGCGGAAGAGCTCTGCAAGATAGCTTAGAGTTAAACCACTGTCGATGATATCCTCAATGATTAGTACGTCACGGCCTTCTACTGATGTATCAAGGTCTTTGATGATTTTCACTTCACCAGATGATACAGTGGAGTTTCCATAGCTCGAAACATCCATGAAGTCCATTTCAAGGTGTGTATCAACACGTTTCAATAAATCTGACATAAATGGCATAGCGCCTTTTAAAACACCGATAGCCAGTGGGAACTTATCTTTGTAATCAGCCTCAAGCTGTGCTCCCACTTCTCTGATTTTCTGTTGAAGTTCTTCCTCAGATATTAACACTTTTTCAATGTCATTTTGCATGGTCATTGTAATTAATTGCCCCCCAAGAAGATTAAGCTTTATTATATTCTAAGTAGATTAAAGATGATTCATCAGAAACCTGGTCCGCCTCAACATCCGATTTCTTTAAACCGGGAAGCCAAATGACCATCCCTGCTTGATCGATGATAATCGGCCATGCATTTCTTTCTAGCATCGGGACTTTCTCATTGATAAAAATCCCCTTCAACTTTTTCGTTCCACCCAATCCCTTAACATCCATTCTATCGCCTTCCTGCCTTGTGCGGGCAATCAATGGGAGTCGAACAGCCGATTCAGGGAGTATAAAAGAATCATTTCCTTTACTATAGGGAATTTCATCTTTTATATAGTGTGCTTTAATTTTATATCCATTCGGAAGAATAGTCTCACCGGGAATTTGTACTATAATAGAATATTCTTGGCTTTCTTGGCGAAAAAAACTAAAGATGCATGTTTGATAGGATTTTTCTACAATAAGGCCTTCCGGGAGATGCAGTTCTGCTGAAGGTTGAGGATTTAAAAACAAAGCTAAAAGTTGATCGATATGTAATGCCGAAAGCGATGAAGGTCTCTTCAAATAAAGATAGTTTAATATTAGTTGAATAGATCTTCTTTGTAAAGGTTTAGGCATCGCAAGTACCTTATCTATCCGAATTACAGAATGTTTCCTATCCTGTTGAAGCCATATCTCGGACATTTCTTTCCTGACCAGATCCTGTAAGAACTTCTCATCTTCCATTACCTCTTCACTAAAGCGCTGGAAGTGTTCATGAACAAGCCTATTTTCTTTCTTTAGGAACGGAAGGACTTCGTGCCTGAAACGATTTCTCAGGTAATCATTCTTTTCATTACTTGGGTCGTATCTAGGCTCAAGATGATGAATGGTTACGTATTCGATGATTTCATCCTTGGTAACTTCCAGAAAAGGCCTGATTAGCTGACCGCCATGGAAAGGTCTTTTCAGGGAGATTCCTGCTCTCGCTTGACCTGTCGCCCCTCGGGTCAAACGCATGAGAATCGTTTCGACTTGATCATCGCCATGGTGTCCCAAAACGAGCGTATCTGCCTGATGTTTATCCATCATTTCTTCAAAAAAAGCAAAACGCAGCATTCTTGATGACAATTGAGAACTCTGACCGGTTTTTTCAATATATGCTGGCACGTCAATCCTTTTGCCTTCAAAAACAATATCCCACTGTTCGCACATTTGTTTGACATACTGATAATCGGCAAGGGATTGGTCGCCCCGAAACATATGGTCAACACTCGCAACAATGAGCTCATAATGAAAAATAGGTTGGGCTTCCTTAAGGAAATGTAAAAGTGCCAATGAGTCAGGCCCTCCAGATACACCTACGAGCAATTTCGAACCTTCCTGAATCAAGTGGTTCCTATGAATGGTCTTTAGAACTTTTTCCTTTAACATGGGATCTTCCTTCTTTATGTACAGGTATTAGTTTCTACGTTTAAAAAGTGTAATGGGTTTCAAAGATTCCACCTCTACACTTTATTAACTATATCATAACAACTGTTCATATATGTAAAGAACATAGATTATCGAGATGACGGCCACCACTAAAAAAGTCTCTACAAATCCCCCCTTCTTTTTCTTTGGCTGCCTCTGGCTTCTTCTTGCTTGTCTCGTAGTACCTTGACTCGACGTCTTTTTCTTTGAATGCTTCTGGTCACTAAGTAAGACAACTAGGTCCTCACGCATCCGTAAGGCGGAGTCATACTTCCCGAGAAGCGCTTTATCCAGCATCTTTCTATATGGTTGCAATTCCTTTTTCTGTTTAATCACGTCTGTTAGTTGACTATACCCTTCCCCTTTTTTCTGAAAACGCGCTGGATAGGCCGAATTGATGATAATCATGGCAACAGCGAACAAATCATATTGTAGGTCAGCCTTTCTTGATCCCAACCCCCAGTATCCCCTATCGAAGAATTCGGTGAATTCCTTCACCGATCTCCCAATCAAGGTCGTTCCGCCGACATCTACACATCGCACTTTATAGTCCTGGGAAGTCACGATCAAATTCTCTGGCTTTAGATCGCCAAAGACCCACCCATTTGCATGCAAGGCAGATAAACTAGTCAATAATTGAAGGGCCAAGACCCCAATCCACGAGAACCCTTTCTTCTCAATGAAATACAAGAAATCATGACCGTGAATATACTCCATTACATAAAACGGGAGTTGCTTTCCTTTGGTCATAAAATCATCCGCTTCCAAAAATGAAGGTCCAAGGGTAGACCCCTGGACCTTGGAAAAGGATTTTAGAATATTCATCTCTGAAATGATCGATGTCCCATTATCACTGAGCTTCAGAGCATAATGACGGTTTTTGCTCTCTACTAGATAAACAAATCCGTTAGCACCGCAGCCCAACTCCTTGATAATTGTGTAATGGTTCTTATTCCACTTTCCAGTAATGATACTTCCAGGGGGGAGCTTACATAGATTCCTCAAAGTATTGTTCATCATCATTCGATAACAATCCCCTCAACGAACGTTTTTTATTGAAATAAGAAAGTGCTTCCCGTATTGCTGGTCCTGTTGGTGTGAGCCCTCCCGTACTAAGCTTGGAGAATATTTTCGTCAACGCTTCCAAGTTCGGCGTCCAATCAAGCAGTTTTTCCACATCATTCCTTTTCCCGGGAAATGCAAAGACGGAAAACCGGCTATCACCCATTCTTGCATTCATACTGAGGGAAAGGTCTAACAAGGAATCCTTCACGGTCGGAAGCTTATGTTTCATACTCGCACTTGTATCGACAAGGATTAGCACCTCAAGCTCGCTCGTTTCTCCTAGCTCGTCGACCACCTCCATCACTTCTCCTCTTTTATCTGGCGGGAGATCTTCCATCGTTCTAGAGTCACCTAATATTTGTTGAAGTTCACGATTAATAACTCCTTGTATAGTTTGCGTCATGGCTTTTTGAGTCACCATTTGAACGGTTTGTGATAATTGTTGAGCATAAACGATTTGGCTGACACCGCCCCCGGCACCCGCAATTTTCTCGATCTCTTTCAGACCCTTTTCATCTATTACATCGTTTTCCAATACTCCTATGACATTGATGGTGACGCCCTGCTCCCTTGCTAGTGCAGCTACTGAAGCAGGCTCCTCACCGTGATTCGAGCAGCCGTCCGTTATAAGCAAAACCTGTCTTAATGTACCTGCTTTCATGTTTGGCTCTCCCTTCCTTTCAATCTGTTACCATACTTGACTAAAAGGGAGGAATTTATACAATAAAATACATAGGCAACCAGTCAACATTCTATGACTGGTTGCCTATGTAAATCTTAGTTCCTGCGAACTTGTTATATCGGGTGAAAAGGTACCAACTTGGCACATTGATTCCTCCTTATGGTTTTTATAGGCACTCCTCCTCTATTGGGCTTTTTTTCGTTTGGCCGAAACGGGAATCGATGCCCATTTCGGTGTATTATGCTTGATTTTCGAAGTGACCACTGTCATGTCGTCATCTATGACTCCTTTTGTCCGTATGACTTCTTCTAGGATTAGATCAGATATTTCCTGTGGGTCGTCCGTTTCCATTTCCTTGATTTTCCGTTTAAGCCAAAACTCAATGTTTTCCACATGAGATGGGCCATCGAACACTCCATCACTCATCATGATCAATATATCGCCATCCCTCAGTTCCTCGGATACGACATCTACATCAACTTCTTGAATAATGCCCATTGGCAGGTTACTGGATTCTATTTTAATGATTTTATCCCCCCTCTTAATAAAGCTTGGTATGGAACAGATTTTTAAAAATCTAGCCTTTGCATCTTGAAGGTCAATCATTACTAGGTCAAGAGTAGAAAATATTTCATCAGTCGTTCGCAGAGATAATACGGAGTTTACAGATTTTATGGCTATCTTTTCTTCTATTCCGGATTGTAAAAATTTCTGAAGTAACTTCAATGTTTCCGTGCTTTCATAATGAGCCCTCTCCCCATTGCCCATCCCGTCGCTTATGGCAATCGCATATTTCCCGGCGCCAATTTCCATTGTCGTATAACTATCCCCTGATACAAGCCCTCCTCCCTTTGCAGCATGTGCTACACCCGTTTCAACCGTGAATTTTTTTGCCGACCTGAATATCACCTCACATTGCCCTTGTGGATACTTGGCACATTCCTCAGAATGAACAACAATCGTTTCCCCTAAAATATCGGAAAGCATAGGAGCAATCAATTTCTCGCATTCCCCCCTTCCTTGACAGTAAGGGACGCTCATTTCTATATCGACACCTCCCTGTTCAAGGCTGTAAATCTCCACATACCCAATATTTAGACCAAAATCCTGAATGGCCTCCATTATAGATTCCTCATGTAGATGATGATTTTTCCTTTCCCTTTGAATTTCCTTGGCGAAGTCCTCCATTACGGCTGATACACCCCGTAACTGATCAGCTACTAGTCTCCTACTCTCTTTCACCTGCCTTTTCAGTTTTTGATTGGCTTCGTAATAATTAAGTTCCTGGGCTATCGCCCCTACGACCTGCGGACCTCTCGTACAGTACTTATCCCACTCCTTTGACGTTTTTTGGGGAAGCTGTCCATCATTTTCACTCAATTGAATCATAATTTCCTGCATTCCATCATAGGTTGTATTAAAGTTCTTGGCCCAGCATTGATCCTTCTTAAAACAGATCTGACAGGTCTTTTCAGTAACATTGCTTAAAAAGTAATCAAACTCTTTTTCATCCTCCTCCACTCTTCCTCTTTCATCGACTTGTGAGAAACTATTGGAAAGCGCCTCGAATACATGTGAGAACTGTTCTACCCTTTGGGCGGTCACGTCCCTCACTTTCCGGGCATACTGCTGCTGTTCATCTGAATTTTCAGCGGTTCCGGGTATATGCTTGGCAATTTTATTTATGATGGATGACGGTGTTAATACGAATAATAAGACGGCAATAAGCGATTCATATAATGTGACCATAATATTGTTGGTTCCTTCTCCGTACAGGCCTATTAATAGCGTTGCAATTAATAGGCCTGCGGCAACGCCGACCTTTCTTCCCTCCTTCAGTAATCCCCCAAGCAAGCCCGAAAAGGCAAGGAGGCTCATTTGATAGAGACTCGCGATGCTTGCCAGGCTAAATATTAAACCGGTGACGACGCCGACAGTGGAGCCTATGGCGGCCCCTCCTGCCAGCCCGAATAGGAGGACCAGATATCGTGAAAATATATGGTCGAGAGATAAATCATAAATCATCCAGCCTATTGTCCCGGTCATCACTGATGCAAGCAGGATGATTATACTGACGATTTCCTCCGTCCTTAATGATTGCGATTTTTTACGTATGGATAGCAGCGGGATGGACTGTATGAATATTAGGGTAAGAATCATTGCGAGTCCCGCCTCCACCCCGATCATCATCATGTCGTATAGCTGAATCGTTCGGAAGACCAGATATTGCTGGGCCAGGTTGACCAGGAAGAGTGAAGCGAACACATACATCGACATCGTCTTGAACTGTCCTTCAACTCCCGGTCTCTTAATCTTATTAAAAAGAAGGAGCAGGAACGCGGATGCAAAGATCACTAAACTATTGGAGTAATGAATGGTCAGCCCCCCTGCAATTAAACCGAATAGTGCAAGTGGCGCTCGATCACGACGCATGAGAAACACAGCAGCGAAAAACGGAAGGGCAAATGGTGATAATTGTGAAAGAATCAAGGCTCGTCCTAATAAAAAACCGATAATGGCTAATGAAATTCCCTTCTTTATAAATATGTCATCCGTTTTTGCCTGAAGCGTCTGAATCCAATTGATCGCACCATCCTTCGCTTCCTTTAACTGAACATCTCCAAGCGGTTCCATCATAGGTCTTTCGATTTTCTCCATTTCAACACCCCATTCGTATTATTGATTTTTATTATATAGAGGACATCTCTATTTTTTTGTCAGAATTTTATAAGTCGTACTAAAAAACGTTCGACGAAATTCTTCTTGAACGTTCATTTGTATACAGGTTTTTAAACGCTTTTCTTAAATAGAGGAACAGGCGTTCTTTTATTTCTGAAGAAAAGCAAAGTTTTTAGGTTATTTTTGTGGAAAATGCCCTGAATATTTAAGTTAAATTTGGAAAGTGACATTTTTTCTTTTTTCTGTTGACAATCCTCTAGCACGACTGTAAGATATAACTTGTGCTTCAGTAGCACTTATCATTATGGCGGCGTAGCTCAGCTGGCTAGAGCGTACGGTTCATACCCGTGAGGTCGGGGGTTCGATCCCCTCTGCCGCTATCTTTTTACTAATTCTGGCCCGTTGGTCAAGCGGTTAAGACACCGCCCTTTCACGGCGGTAACACGGGTTCGATTCCCGTACGGGTCATCCCATAAAAAAAAGCGCCTCGGTTCCCTCTTCATTAGGAGAGTAAACCGAGGCGCTTTTTAGTTGGCATAAGTCTTTTTGCCATAGCTAAGATCAGTTTTTTGAACCTATCACTATATTAAAAGAAGGCAAGCCTAGTAGGCTTGCCTTTATCCATGATCTATATTTGTATTCATACTATGAATTATTAACAGAAAAGTTGCTAATCCATTTCAGCAGCAAGTTTATCCGCGTCTTCCTCCGCGCCCTCCACGCTTTGTTTCGGTGCTTCGCTTGAGTGTCGTTAAGCGGTCTTCGCTATCTTTTAAGAATTTAGCCATTTTTTGCTCAAAGTTTTCCTTAGGTTGAAAACCATTCCCTTTAGAACGAGAGTCTTTCGAACGATTATCATTCCCTCTTCCCTGGCGCGGACGTGGTGTATACGCAGGTTTTCTCTCTCCTTCAGGTCGGTCTATTGCTTTTTTTATGGATAAGCCAATTTTACCGTCCTTTTCCACATTGATGACTTTCACTTCAACTATGTCCCCAACCTTCAAATGGTCATTAATATCTTTGACATAATTATCCGCTACTTCACTGATATGGACAAGACCCGTAGAACCCTCGGCTAACTCTACAAATGCACCAAAATTAGTAATGCCCGTTACTTTTCCTTGTAACTTGCTGCCTACTTCGATTGACATAAAAAAAATGTTCCTCCTTAGAAATGTTAAAAAATCTCTTCACTTATATTATAGCTAAAGTAAAAAAATAGTGTCAATATTAGTCGCTATCTTCCTTCGCCTTTGGAAGGTTGAAGATGACTTCTCCCTTATCTGATAGGAAGTAATCCCTTCTCGCGATCTTTGCGATGTACTCCTCATCATTCAGTTTTACGATCTCTTCTTTAAGAAGTGTCTCTTTCTTTTCCATTTTCGCTAACTTTCCTTCTAGTTCTTCCTTTTGCTGTACTTTTTCATCTAAGGCAATATTCTGCGTAACGAGAGTGGACACAGCCACAATCAAAAAGATAGCAGCGAAAACGGAATATAGCGTTAGTCGGCGGACTAAACCACGTTTCTTTTTTTTGACTGTTTGTACCTTTTTCTCTTGTTGAGCGACATAAGGATTTTCGATTTTTGCTACATTCCTTTTCTTGAGGCTGCTCATGGTCCTATCACTCCTCATTTTCTTCTTTTTCTCCATTTATGGATTGTCTCACTAATAGAATTCTTCATTTTCAATAAAATCCCTTTGCCTTTATTATAAAACTTCTCGCCATTTTTTGTAACAAAAACCGGAAATAAATTCCACATTTTTAAAAATATCCATTTTAGAGGCTTCCAGAATATATTTAATACAAAGAGAATCACTTTACCTATCCCTTTTAAAAGCGTTCCGACACCCTTGCCTATCCCCATGATGAATACAAACATGGTCATGATTATCCATTTAATTGGCTCAAATAGTACCAGGCGGACCAGTTCTGTTAGAAATCTAAACAGCTTGACCACCAAAGAAATGACAAATGACAATAATCGAAGATACAAATCTTTAAAAAGAGCTTGGTAGGCAGAAAATCCGCATAATAAGGCCAAAAATAAATAGAGGCGTAGCTCACCCTCATTCACTAAAAACAGGACATAAAAAATGACTAGGCCTTGAATGATCCAGAAAAGAAAGTCATGGAGGAAAACAATCCAATTATTCCTCTCTGAACGCTTCAAGAAATGGTTATACGTATCTAGGGCAGCGCCAAACAAACTGCCCATTCCAATCATCGCAAGCAACGTATAAAATTGAATCGTCAGGGTCATTTGAACAATTTGCCAAAGAAGCCTTTAGCTTTCTCCCCAGATTGTTCATCTAAGTATACGAGGTCAAATACCTTCCCCTTGATTGAAACAATCCCTTTATCCACATCTAGATTCTTCATTTGTAAATTTTGTCCACGAATAGATAAGAAGCCCATGGATGTTTCAAGCAGAAACTCTTCGTTATCGAAACTTTCCACTTGTTTCACCCCGGTAATATCCAATAAACGACGGCCCTTCATCGTGACATCATGTTCCTGAATCGTTCCTTTTGTATAACCAGCATTTGGATCAATATATTGGCTCATTTCCATCCCTCACAATACCATTGATTTTGTACAAGTGTATGTGCAGATGGGATGAATTAGAACAAGCCTGTCCCTACTCTTCTGCCAGCTTTTCTTCCTTAATGATTGAAAACATCTCGGCGGCTGCTTCTTTCTTCGTCGTTTCCTGGATTTTCTCTACGCGGACGGTAACCAACTTTTGACCAAAACGCACCGTTAATTCGTCACCCTCTTTTACATTTGAACTCGCCTTTGCCTGTTGCCCATTGATGGTGATACGACCTTTATCCGCAACTTCTTTCGCAAGGGTCCTTCGCTTGATTAATCTTGATACCTTAAGGAATTTATCTAATCTCATTGGCATGTTTACATCCCCTTATAATTTAAAGTCCTTTTGCTTTGGCTTCATTCCAATAGGAATCCAATTCCTCCAGTGTATAATCAGAGAAATTCTTTTCCTCCTTTTTGATACATTCTTCTATATATGTAAACCGTTTATAAAACTTAAGATTTGCCTTATGGACAGCTTCTTCTGCTTGTATGTCATAATAGCGTGAAACATTGACAAGCGCAAAAAAGAGGTCGCCCAATTCGGACTTTATCCGATCTTTATTTGGGTTAGGATCCTTCATTTCGTCTTCAAATTCTTGCACTTCTTCTATAACCTTTTTCCATGCTTCGGAAACCTCTCCCCAGTCGAACCCGACCTTCGCTGCCCTTTTCTGATAATCCTCGGCACGAAGCAAGTTTGGCAGTGATTTCTCCACACCATCTAAAAGGGAGACATCCCTGTCTGCGTCTTGTCCGTTTTCTTCTTCTTTGATTTTCTGCCAGTTCACTAAAACGTCTTCCTCGCCACTCACTTCTACATCTCCGAACACATGAGGATGGCGCCGGACCATTTTAGCCGAAATCCCGCCAATTATATCATCTATAGTGAACATGCCTTCATCTTCACCAATTTGCGCGTGAAGCATCACTTGTAGCAGCACGTCCCCCAATTCCCCAATCATTCCTTCATCATCTTCTTCATCGATTGAGTCTATCAGTTCATAAGCCTCTTCTATTAAATATTTTTTTAGGCTATCATGTGTTTGTTTCTTATCCCACGGACATCCATCAGGTCCTCTAAGCTGCGCAATGATTTGACGAAGCTTGGAAAATTCCCGGTACTGCAAGGCCTCTTCTTTAACGGGCGGTACATAAACACTCGTTAGGTTGCTCAGTTCCATTTGCCGATCTAACTCATAAAGCGCACATTGGGTAACCTTTTCCTCGCTACTTCCTGCCGCTGTTACGATATACACTGTATAGTCATCAGGAAGCTTCTCCATCAGCGTCAATTTCACGTTAGAAGCACTGAAGGCATCGTATACCTGCCCGATGATCATGTGTTGCCGGATATGTAAGTCGTCCGGGGAAAGATCCGTTCCATCCAGAAGTTGAAATCCTTCAATCGGATCAATCTTCACGGCCTGGAATAGAGGATCAAGGAAGCTTTGACCACCTTCAAGCTTGATGGCAACTCCACGGTCCGGTCCTTTCTCCAGTAAGAGCTGGACCGTCTTCTCGGCAACCATCGGGTGGCCTGGTACAGCGTATAGAACAGGACCATTCATGGCTTCGCTTAATAACGTCTCTGATATTTCCTCGTATACAGCTTCGAACTGGTCATGTTTTTCATATATTGAATCAAAAGAAAGGAACTTAGTTCCTAGCGCCGTCAAATCCGTGATGACCGGGTGGTCCATTGTCCGGACGAAGCATTCCTTTGTTTGAGTCAGTTTCTTATAGATTCCATATGGGAGCTGGTCTAAATCGCCCGCACCAAGACCTATAATCGTTATCTCATTCGTCAACATTTTCAGTACCTCGATTCTTCTTTTTAATAAGCCGTTTAACTTTTAACCCTGCTGGTATCAAGGCAAGCTCCTCTTCCGTGAACAACCCAGTACGGATGATCATGAATAAAAAGATCACCGCTCCCATGCCCACTCCGCCTAATGCTTGGAATGTAGCAAGCATCCTACTTTCTTCAGGTGGCATCACCCAGCGGAATGCTTCATTGAATAGCAGGACTGCCAATCCCATGCAAGCCGTACTTCCTAAAATAATATGCAGGTGCCTCTTTTCAAATAAAGGCTTTTTGATATGTACCTTTACTACTATATAAAACAAAATCGTCATGATAAAGAAAGCCAGAACGGTAGCACATGCCGCCCCTGCAATGTGATAGCGAGGGATAAGGGCAAGATCTAATAGCCACTTGCTCCCTACCCCGATTAGCGTGATGATTACCGGGGCTACCGAATGACCCAGACATTGTATCACCGCAGCTTTTGCCATGATTAGTGACGTAAATAATATCGATATGGAATAGATGGCTAAGGTGACTGTACCTTTTGAGTCTGTGAACAACATGTAATTGACCGGTCTCATCGTTGCCATCAAACCCACGGCGGCAGCCAATCCAATCGTTGCACTCACACGCAACACCAATCTAACCTTTCCTAGAATTTCTTGATCATTACGGTCCCGGACAAACCCGGAGATAACAGGGACAAGCGCCAATGCAAAAGAGTTCGCCACGACGGTCCCCAACTGAAGCAAAGGTTGTCCCCGGTCATAGACCCCTTTCCACCCTTTGGCTTCTCCTTCACCCATCCCGGACCCTCTCAATAGCGAGTAGAGGTGCAAGGAATCCACAAATTGAAACAGGATGAGTATAAGCCCGGTCACACAAAAGGCGAAACCTTGAAAGATTAAGCTCCTGGAAATACGAATGAAGTGGGGCCTCTTAACACCCATTGGCTTAAACAGCTTCCACTCCCGTCTCAAAAGCACGAAGGCAAACAACAGAACAAGCCCCGATATCCCTCCCGTAATCGAACCGAAGACCGCGCCCTTACCGACATCATACAGAGAATAGCCCATATGCACAAACAGTGTCGATAATACAAGGATGGTTACAACCCGGATACTTTGTTCAGCGACCTGGGAGCCAGCCGTGGGAATCATATCATTTTTCCCTTGAAAGAATCCTCTTAAAACGGATGAAAACGGCATGAGTAAATAGGAAAATGCGATTATTTTCAAAAGCCCTGATAACTCTGGGTCTCTCATGATCCCCGCAATCCAATCTGCTCCGAGAAATAGAGCCACGAATAACAATAAACCGATGGAACCTAAAACAACCAAAGCAGTCGACAGAATGTCTTTTATCGTGTAGTCATTTTCGGAAGAGCCCCGTTCTGCAATGAGTTTTGATATAACAACGGGAAAACCAAGCGTAGAGAGTGTCAAAGCCACTCCGTAAAAAGGATATACCTGTTGATAAATATAGAACCCGATATCCCCGGCGACATTTTGATATGGAATGCGATAGGCTGCACTCAAAATTTTCACGATAATGGCCGCAGCACTTAAAATCAAGGCTCCTCGAAAGATGTCCCTTGAAGTTTTATAAGGCTTTTCAGCCATTCTTTTTCCCCTTTTCACTTATATGTGGTTGTTATTATAGCACAATTTGTAGAAGTTATTTTACTTACAGGGTCCCCTCCTCTTAACACGATCCTCCAGCAAAAGCACGACTCCATTTATTCATGGGACTCCCTGTTATGATCTTTTTTTAAAAGAACAAAAAGGACAGCGATCGCTGCCCTTTACACATCCATATATATAATTGCATTTCCTGACTTACTGTTCCATTTGCCTTGCAAGGAAACTAGCTGCTGTTTCAACCGACTTCTGTTCAACTTCACCTAATGCGCCATCTTTAGAGAAAATCAGAACCGCACCTATCGGGTCACCACTGGCTATGATCGGAGCTGCTGCATAAGATTGAACTTCTTCATCATTTGAATCCACGAAGGAAATTTGTCCATTCGGTGATTCAAGGACAGGATTTCTTTCCTCCATGATTTTTTCTACCAAGTCACTGATGCTTTTATTTAAATAGTCTTTTTTAGACCCGCCCGCTACAGCAATGTAAGTATCACGATCACATATCATAACTGGATTTCCTAGGCTATCATATATTGCTTCTGCATATTCTCTTGCAAAATCACCTAGTTCACTAATAGGGGAGTATTTCTTTAGAATGACTTCTCCATCTCTGTCCACGAAGATTTCTAATGGGTCACCTTCACGGATGCGGAGAGTCCTTCGAATTTCTTTTGGGATGACAACTCTACCTAAATCATCAATTCGCCGAACGATACCAGTTGCTTTCATCTAATGTTGCCTCACTTTCATCTAATTGATTTGATATATCCTCTTTTGTAAAGCAAAAACATCACCAGCTATTGAACTTAGTATTTTTCTAATGGTAAGTTCTATACACTTTGAAAAAATATTTCTTTTTGATGTATTTTTTATAAGTGTGCCAGAAGGCTTCTTCAAGAGAACCATCTTCTCATTAATTTTTTGTCGCTTGTATTTCTTTTTTGACGAACTGGAGGCCTTTGGTCATCTCGAAAAGTATAGGTAACCACTTGGTTTGTTCTACACCTTTTATGTGCAGAACAAGTTTCATTCGATTACCGTCCATACCGAAGCCAACCATACGGCCGTATTTCGAGCCAAGCTCAAAGACCTTTTGACCGTCCACGATGCTGCTTACTTCTTCCCTAAGGAGGATGGTGATTTCCTGTTTAAGCTGTTTGATGCTCTCAATACCAGCCGTATTAGCAAACACCTTCATTTCAGCGATTAAAAATAGATAAGCAACCTCTTCCGGGTACTCGCCAAATCGATCGAGCATCTCCTCTTTTAATTCCTCAACTTCTTCTAGAGAAGCAACGCCTCTGAATCGTTTATACATTTCTATTTTCTGATGTCCGTCTATTATGTAGGCATCTGGGATGTATGCATCAATTTCAACATCAATTTCAAGTGTAGACTTTTCTTCGATTGGTTTATCCGAACGTTTTGCCTCAACAGCCTCTTGTAACATTTGAGAATATAAATCAAAACCAACTGAATCGATGAATCCATGCTGTTGAGCACCTAATATATTTCCTGCTCCCCTGATGGATAGATCCCGCATGGCAATTTTGAATCCTGATCCTAGTTCGGTGAATTCCTTAATAGATTGGAGACGTTTTTCGGCAACTTCAGTCAACACTTTATCTTTTCTATAAGTAAAGAATGCATAGGCCACACGATTTGAACGTCCAACTCGTCCCCGTAGCTGATAAAGCTGGGAAAGGCCCATTCTATCTGCTTCATTAACGATGAGCGTATTAACATTGGGAATATCCACACCGGTCTCTATGATGGTTGTGCTTACTAAAACATCATATTCTCCCTCTAGAAAACCAAACATGACGGCTTCTAGCTCCTGCTCGGACATTTGTCCGTGAGCAAAGGTAACGCGGGCGTCCGGTACTAACATGGAAATTTCTTCTGCTTTTCTTGCTATATCATCTACCCTATTATATAAAAAATAAACCTGTCCATCTCTCGCTAACTCACGTTCGATTGCTTCTTTGACCAAGCCCCCGTTATACTCCATTACATAGGTCTGGATTGGAAAACGATTTTCCGGAGGTGTCTCTATGACGGATAAATCACGAACACCCAGCATCGACATATGAAGAGTCCTTGGAATAGGCGTAGCAGTCAAAGTCAATACATCGACATTGGTTTTCAATCGTTTTATTTTTTCTTTGTGAGTTACACCGAAGCGTTGTTCCTCATCAATCACCAGCAAGCCTAAATCACGATATACCAAATCCTTAGATAGAATTCTGTGTGTGCCGACAACGATGTCCACTGTGCCAGCTTTTATTCCCTTTATCGTTTCCGTTTGCTGTTTTTTTGTACGGAAGCGACTCATTAGCCCTATGGATATTGGATACTCCTGGAATCTCTCCCTCAATGTTTCATAGTGCTGTTGAGCAAGAATCGTGGTCGGAACAAGGAAAGCGACCTGCTTACCATCCATGATTGCTTTAAAAGCGGCACGAATGGCCACCTCCGTCTTTCCATAACCCACATCACCACATAGCAAACGGTCCATCGGCCTTTCACGTTCCATATCCTTTTTAATCTCGGTAATGGATCGCAGTTGATCTTCCGTTTCATTATAGGCGAATGAAGTTTCGAATTGCCGCTGCATATCGCCGTCAGGGGAAAAGGCATAACCTTTTGCTGCTTCTCGTTCTGCATAGAGTTTAATTAGATCATCTGCAATGTTCTCCACAGAAGACTGAACCTTACTTTTTACACGTTTCCATTCTGTTCCGCCTAACTTATAAAGCTTCGGTTCTTTACCTTCTGAACCAACATACTTTTGAACAAGGTTAATTTGATCAACAGGAACATATAATTTGTCATCCGCTTGGTACTTGATATGCAGATAGTCCTTATGTACCCCGTTTATCGTTAGCGTTTCAATTCCTAAGTATTTACCAATCCCGTGATTGACATGAACGACGTAATCACCGATTTTCAACTCGGAATAACTTTTGATCCGTTCCGCATTTGATAGTTTTTGCCTGCGAATCGACTTTTTTGTCTTCTTATTAAACAATTCAGTTTCCGTAATAATGCTGAATTTCTGCATTGGCAATTCAAAACCGCTATTAAGGCTGCCGCGTAATATCTGCACCTTTCCAGGAAGGATGCTGTTTGCATCCAGGAGTTCTGCCGCTTCGATATCATAATCTGCTAATATGGAATGGAGCTTTTTTACTCGTTCCTCATCTTGCCCAAGAATGATCACCGTAAAATTCCCTTTTTTCCAACGTTCCAGTTCTGCCTTGAATACATTCATCTGTCCATGGAAATTCTGCATTTGCTTACTGGAAAAATTAAGGATGTTTTGAGGGTTCGTATGCGGCACATGACGTAAAAACAAAGAAAGGTACACAAACGGCCGATTTGATTTTGCAATTAATTCATGCATTGGATGGGCCATTTGTATATCATGGATAATCTGCCCCCGACTTATAAGGTCTGTATACCATGTTGCCTCTTCCTTTTCCAAAGAATCATTAAGTTCTTGGATTCTACTGATTTCATCCAGGAACACCAATCCATTTACGGGAAGATAATCTATTAAACTAGCTGGTTTATCATATGCTAAACTTAGGTATTTGTAGATTTGATCAGGCTTATTACCGTCCTTAAGCTGCTCAAGTTCATAGCTGATGGTTTGGACCAATTGTTCTTTCGTTTTTTCATCTTTTACCTTTTTCAAGCTCTTACTTAATCCGCTTTCAAGTTTCGAAATAATGGATTCAATATGAATTGTTTCCAATAGAGCTTCGCTAACCGGGCCGATTGTTACGGTCTGAAGCTTTTTAATGGAGCGCTGATCTTCTGATGAGAACGTTCTAATAGAATCAATCTCCGTATCGAATAACTCAATCCGAATAGGGTCCGGATCCGTTATCGGATAGATATCGATGATACCGCCCCGGATGCTGAATTCCCCAGGGGTAGACACCATTTCAGCCCGATTGTACCCCATAGCGATGAATTTACCCAATGTGGATTCCAGATTGATTTCTTCACCTAATTTAAAGGAAAGCTGATGCTTCTTCCAAACATCTTTCGGAGGAAGTATTCTGCGGACACCAGGAATCGGTGCAATGACAATTCCTTTCTTACCTTTTGCCCAGAAATTCAATGCTTCTACGCGTTGTGCCCGTAATTCAGGACTGGCCACACTCATGTCTGCAGCAATTAATTCATTGGCTGGATATATAAATAGCTCATCTTCCGGGATAAAACTCGATAAATCCTCCTGGAACTTTTGAGCTTGTAGTAGGTTATGGGTCACTACTAAGATTGGTCTGTTCGTCTTCTCATATACAGATGCCAGCAGAAGTGATCTTGAAGAACCAGTCAAGCCAGATACCATTTGTTCTTTTAATCCTTCGTCTATGCCTGCTATTAACGAATGAACATCATCTTGTTTAGAGAACAAGTGTTGTAATCCATCCACAGTCTGTCCCTCCTCTCTTGATCATGCGTAAATCCTTTTGATTGTATTTACTCTCTCTATAACCGAATCAAACCTATTCTCTATTTTTCAATCCATATATACTAAAATGAACGGAAAAATGCTTTGGATTTTTGTCCAAAGCCCTCTCCCGCTAATGAATAATATAATCGCTTTCATAATATTCTGGGTTATTTTGCAGTGAATTATAACATTCTTCACATATTGCCTTCACATGCATATCCCCTTCGGAATCATAAACGATCATCTCTTGACGGTCTTCATCAGTAAGTTGATTAAACCCCAACTGCTCCGCGGTCAATGCGTCATGCTCAAGTGAACCTAATTTAGTTCCGCAATGCCGGCAACGATAATGGAGAGCCATATTCGATAACCCCCTATTTAATAATACCGTTAGTATGTACTAAAATAGGGGAGATTTATTCAGCGAAACAGAAAGAAATTTCTCCTTATCTTATATCTACTCTAACCTTATTGGTTATATTCGTTCATGACCTGAGTAAATGGTTTTTCTAGCCATGTTTCACAGGCGGCTGCACTTTTTTCGATTGTAGCCCCGACATGATCCCAATCTTCTTTAGAAAACCGGCCCAAGACATAATCAGGCACTGGAATACGACCGACTGGACGGCCAATCCCTATTCTAATTCGATTGAAGTCCTGGGTACCTAAATGGGCAATGGTTGATTTAATCCCATTATGTCCGCCTGCACTTCCTTTTTGACGAAGCCGTACTTTTCCGGGCGGTAAGTCAAGATCATCATAAATGATGATAACATCCGATACGTCCACTTTGAAAAATTGCATGACGGCCGATATGGATTCTCCCGACAAATTCATGTAGGTTAAAGGCTTAAGTAGTAAGACCTTCTCGCCCCGCACCATTCCCACACCATAAATGCCTTTATGCTTGGCTTGGTCAAGTGAAATGGACCAATTTTTAGCTAACTCATCTATCACTTCAAACCCGACATTATGCCGTGTTTTTTCATATTGCTTACCCGGGTTTCCTAACCCTACAAAGATTTTCATGATTCACACTCCGTCATTCCTGATATTTAGAGAGTTACGTTTGACCGAAGATTCTAAAAATCATAAGTGACCTTAGAAAAATAGTACCTTAATTTTAAGTATTTCCGCAAGCGACCGGAGAACTAATTAGAAATTATTTCTAATTAAAGCAATAACTCCTTAACGAATGCAGAGAAGCAAAAAAAGACGCAACTCATAAAGAGCTACGCCTATTATACCATGATTAACTTCTATAATCCCGGCATCATGACTCTGGTGAAGGCTTAGTCTCCCTGCCTTCCTCATTTTCTGGGATTCCACCATCTTGCTGTTCACCTGTACTAATTTCCTCTTCTTGACGAGGTGGTAATACAGAAGCAATGACTTCTTCCCCACTGTTTTCAATTGTGACTTTTTGGTTTGATTGGACGTCAGATATGTAGATTGTTTCACCTACTTGAAGCTCTGTGACATCAACGTCGATTGATTCCGGGATATCATCAGGTCTAGCTGAAACAGTTACCTCATGTAGTGACTGCTGTAGGACGCCACCATCTTTAACCCCTTTGGATGTACCTACGAGATTGATGCGTACCTGTGCTTGTAGTTCTGCTTTCATGTCCACGATTAAGAAATCGGCATGAAATACATGGTTTTTCAACGGATCCTTCTGATAATCAGAAAGCATGACCTGATGTTTAGTTCCTTCTAAATCTAACGAAATAATTCCGTTACGGCCCACTTCTTTTATTGTTTTTTGGAAATCCGCGTTGTTGACTGAAATGGCTGTGCTGCCATTTTTATTCCCATATACGACGGCCGGAATTTCTCCGCTTTCCCTTAAGTCCTTTAAATTAGAATGTTTAGTCCCCTTACGTTCTTTAGCTACTAATAGATTACTCATACATCCTCCGCCTTCCTGAATATAAAATATTACAGTTTCACTATATATTTAAATCTTCCCTTATCAGAGAAAGATTAAACATATATTGGCACGCTAGAAATACGACTCCAAGAAAGAATAAGGGGGAGTAGGGAGAACTTTTTTAAAAACCAGAGAATAAAAAAATGGCGGACCATAAGGCCCACCATGTTTTTTAAAACTGACTATCAATCGAACAATGTACTAACAGATTGTTCTTCATGCACACGAATGATCGCCTCAGCAATCAATGGAGCCACAGACAATTCAACAATTTTATCAATTTTCTTTTCTTCAGAAAGGACAATTGAGTTTGTGATGACTAATTCTTTGATTGATGAATTTTGAATGCGCTCAATAGCTGGACCTGAAAGGACCGGGTGAGTACAACATGCATACACTTCTTTAGCTCCATGCTCTACAAGGGCATTCGCTGCAAGTGTAATGGTTCCTGCTGTATCGATGATGTCATCAATCAGAATAGCTGTTTTTCCTTCTATGTTACCGATGATGTTCATTACTTCAGCCACATTTGGTCTTGGACGGCGTTTATCGATAATAGCAATCGGTGCTTTTAAACGATCCGCCATTTTACGGGCACGTGTCACACCACCATGGTCAGGAGAAACAATGACGATATCTTCAAGATTTTTTTCTTTGAAGAAGTCAGACAAGATTGGAACCGCTACTAGGTGATCAATTAAAATATCGAAGAAACCTTGAATTTGCGGTGCGTGAAGATCTAATGTAATAACTCGGTGTGCGCCAGCTGTTTCTAATAGATTTGCTACTAGCTTAGCTGTGATCGGCTCACGTGCGCGTGCTTTACGATCTTGGCGTGCATATCCATAATAAGGCATAACGATGTTAATCGTTTTTGCCGAAGCACGTTTTAAAGCATCAATCATGATTAAAAGTTCCATCAAGTTCTCATTTACAGGCTGGCTCGTTGATTGAATGACATAAACGTCACACCCACGAATACTTTCTTCTATGTTAATTTGAACTTCACCATCACTGAAACTCGTTACGGTACATTTTCCAAGTTCAACGCCAATTGTTGCGGCAATTTCTTGGGCTAAACCAAAGTTTGAATTCAAAGAGAATACTTTTAAATTAGGATCTAAATACTGATTTGACATGATGACCTCCGTGGGTTAGTTATTGAATTTTAATTTTTTCACATAATCTTCTTTGTTAACTTGACGTGCCCGGGCAACTGACAGAGCTTCCTGCGGTACATCCTTGGTGATTGTTGACCCCGCAGCAACATATGCTCCTTTTGCAATCGTTACAGGCGCAACGAGATTTGAATTGCAGCCAATAAAGACATCGTCTTCAATTTTCGTCAAATATTTGTTTTTACCGTCATAATTCACGGTAATAGATCCACAGCCTATATTAACATTCTCTCCAACCTCAGCATCCCCTATATAACTCAAATGAGAGGCTTTGCTTCCTTTTCCGAATACGGACTTTTTAATTTCGACAAAATTTCCGATTTTCACAGAATCTTGTATATCCGATTCCGGTCTGATATGCGCAAACGGGCCGACTTTCACAGAGTTACCAATTTGGCTATCCTGTGCAACCGATTGGCGAATTTCCGTTCCATTCCCGATTACACAATTTATGATTTCCGATTGTGGGCCAACCTGGCAATCTGTTCCGATAACACTTCGCCCTTTAATCATTGTACCAGGATAAATGATTGAATCCTGGCCAATTTTCACATCGGATTCAATATACGTCGTAAGCGGATCAACGATTGTGACGCCATTTCTCATGTGCAACTCATTGATGCGTTTCCGTAATATTTGTTCCGCCTGTGATAAAGCGACGCGGTCGTTTACACCTAAAGTTTCGTCGAAGTTACTTGATTGAAAGGCCGTAACTGTTTCGCCTGCTTGTTTTAAGATTTCAATAACATCCGGTAAATAGTATTCACCTTGGACATTTTCATTTGAAACTTTTTTAAGTGCGCTAAATAAGGCCTGATTGTCGAAACAATATGTTCCCGTATTAATTTCCTTAACATATCGTTCTTCAACAGAAGCATCCTTATGCTCGACAATTTTTTCGACAAGTCCATTTTCACTACGTAAGACTCTGCCATATCCATCTGGCTGATCTGCATACGCTGTCAGAATGGTTGCCTTCGCCTGGCTTTTTTCATGCAAAGCGATAAGCGCTTCCATCGTTTCTGCTTTGATTAAGGGCGTATCCCCACAAATAACAAGTGTTATTCCACTTTTACCTGCTAATACGCTTTCCGCCTGCATAACAGCATGTGCCGTACCTAATTGTTGCTCTTGCAAGGCGTACTTGCATGAATCCCCAAGTTGTTCTTGTACTTTTTCTGCTCCATGCCCAATAACTGTTACAATATCTTCTATTTGAAGTTGATTGACTTGATCGATAACATGTTGTACCATTGGTTTTCCGCAAACAGGGTGTAAAACCTTGTAAAGCTTAGATTTCATCCTAGTGCCTTGCCCAGCGGCCAAAATTATTGCATAGCGATTACTCATAACAGGCCTCCATTTTCACCTTTTTATCCATTAAAAATATTATCTTAAATAAGGATTCTTTTCAAGGTAACATTTGAAAGTAGATGATAATGTTAACCTCTGTCCATCAGACCTTTGACCTTAATATGGGAATAAAAACTAATTAAAATTCCCCCATTCATTATAATCCCCTTTGCAAAATGAGCTGCATTTCCCTCACCCATGTACGTGAAAAGCGACTATCAAGTAGCAGGTCCATTCCCTGAAATGCTATAACACCCGCGTTTATACAGTGATTCCATTCCATATTTCCCTATGTAAAAGTAATGCTTTCAATGCGGCGAATGCCCTTGTAATGACCATCAATCACAATTGATCAATTTTTACTTTAATGGTAAGTAATTATTTTTCTTATAAAAAATAAAATTTACTAAAAAAAATGTTTATACATAAAACAAAAGGGGTATTTGTAATTTTGAAGATAGTACCAGTTACTTTTCTAGATTCAATATTTACAAGTCATAAAAATAAAAAAGAGCACTACTTAAGAAGTAGGCTCTGGTTGCACTTATTTATAATGGACCATGTAAAACACTTAAGAAGCTCCTGCTCCTGCTTCCTCTAATTCGGTTTCAAGTTCTCCTAAACGATGATATTCTGTCAAGACAGCTTCTTGAATTTTCCCGCGTGTGGAAGAATTAATCGGATGCGCAATATCACGGAATTCCCCATCTGGAGTACGTTTACTTGGCATAGCCACAAATAAACCATTATTTCCGTCAATTACTCGAATATCATGAACCACAAATTCATTATCGAGTGTAATTGATGCGATTGCTCTCATACGACCATCCGTATTCACACGGCGTAATCTTACGTCAGTAACTTCCATTTAAGCTCACCATCCCTTTTAGTTGTTAAATCTTAAAGTACATATTCAACAAATAAACGGGAAATCCTTCTATTATCTGTAAGTTTTTTAGAAAATTAAGCCTAGTTTTGAAAAAATATTAAAAACATCCTAAAAATACTGGAAAATTACCCACTACAATCCCCCTAGAAAAGGCAAAAAAAAGAGCCCGTTTATTTAACGAGCGCAATCACTTCTATTTCCACAAGAGCATCCTTAGGCAAACGTGCGACCTCTACGCAAGACCGCGCCGGTTTATGTGTAGAAAAATACTCTCCATATACCTCATTAATCGAACTGAAGTCATCCATGCTTTTAATGAATACCGTCGTTTTAATGACTGTGTCTAAAGTAGCACCTGCCTCTTTCAATACAGCCTGAAGATTCCTAAATACCTGATGCGTCTGTTCTTTTACGTCTCCATTCACCATTTCCCCGGAAGCAGTAAGAGGAATTTGACCCGAACTATAGAATAAACTTTCCACAATGATACCCTGTGAATATGGACCGATTGCTGCTGGTGCTTCATTCGTGTGTACTTTTTTCATGAAAAATCCCCCTTAATCCCTTTTAGTAAAATAGTTTCCACGACTAACGTTTATCTTTTTATCTCTTTCAACAACCTGCGTCAGCTTGATTAATGACACATAATCCTCCACGAGACACTCTTCCGTATGTTCGGACTCTACGAGGACAGCAATCCCGGCAACAGTCGCCTTAAATTCATCCAGAAGGCTTACCATCCCGTTGATTGTCCCTCCTGCCTTCATGAAATCATCCACAATCAGCACATTCGATCCCTCAACCAAGCTTCTCTTTGAAAGGACCATTGTCTGGATTCTTTTAGACGAGCCAGAGACATAGTTGATACTAACGGTAGAGCCTTCTGTCACCTTATTATTCCTTCTTACTATGACGACGGGAACATTCAAATAGTTCGCCACCGCGTATGCTAATGATATTCCTTTAGTAGCCATCGTCATTATAACCGAGACATTTTTCTTGGCATACATGGAAGCGATGATCCGGCCGACCTTATTCACAGTTTGCGGGTGACCTAAGATATCGGTCATATATAGATAGCCGCCCGGTAATAGTCTTTCAGGACTAGCGATTGTTTCGCAAAGCTCATCTATAAAGGTATCAGCTTCCTCCCGTTTAATGGAAACGATATACTTTACGCCACCCGCGGCACCCGGTACGGTCGTCAAAGAACCTATTCCTCTTTGCTCAAAGGTATCCTTGATGATCGTCAAATCCTCACTTATTGAAGACTTGGCAGAACTGTACCTCTCAGCAAAATAGGTCAGTGAAACGAGTTCCCCTGGATGTTCTAATAAATAATTGGTCATATCGACTAGCCTCTCGCTGCGACGAAATTTCATTTGTAACACACCCTCTGTCATTTCCGAATATTATAATGCAACTATACCATCATTGTCCGCATTTATTCAAGGTCGCTACGGTCACCTAACATGCGGACAGCATAGACTTGATCACAAAATCCTCGTAGTCCGTTATAGATCCTTTGCATACGGGAGTCATGTTCCACTAGTCCAAAGACTGTCGGTCCGCTTCCACTCATCAAGACAGCATCTGCGCCGAACGTCTTCATTTGGTCTTTAATGTTGGCCACCTCTGGATACAATTGCAATGTAACCTGCTCCAGTACATTTCCCAGACCGTCGCATACACGTTCATAACTATTATCCCTTATGGCCGAAATCATACCGGGAATATCAGGATGATCCATTTTGGCAACCTGCAATCGTTTATATATATCAGCGGTAGATACGCCAATAGTCGGTTTGGCTAAAATAACCCAGCATTTGGGCGGTGTAGGAAGATGCATGATTTTTTCCCCACGTCCTGTAGCCAAAGCCGTCCCTCCATACACACAAAACGAAACATCAGAACCGATTTCTGCCCCTATTTCAGCAAGTTCATCCATGGAAAGTCCTAACTTCCACAGTCTATTTAATCCTCTTAATGTAGCAGCGGCATCACTGCTTCCACCTGCAAGTCCGGCTGCTACAGGAATATTTTTCTCTATTGTAATAGAAACACCTTTATTAATTCCATAACGTTCCTTTAAAATGAATGCAGCTTGATACGCCAAGTTCCGATGATCATCCGGAACGAATCGATTATGAGATAGAATTTGAATGTGGTTCCCTTTTATTTCTTTTAGCTCTATTCTATCGGCAAGATCGACTGTCGTCATGATCATCTCCACCTCGTGATACCCATCAGGCCGTTTGAAAAGCACATCCAAAGCTAAATTAATTTTAGCCGGGGCTTTTTCCATAAGCTTCAATATGTCCACCTACTTTAACGTTCTTAAAAGTTCTTGTCCTATTCTATCATATTTGTTTCTATTCTAAAGGTTTTTTCATCGTATTTACAATGTATTGAAGTGGAGAATACCTTAGAGGGGAGAAAAGGACTGCGGGGAGAGGGGGCCGTTGCTCCTTCTTGAAGGACTTGCCATGCAACTTAGTGCCCGTTATTCGCTTATGTTTCTTTATAATAAAAGGCCAGACTCCTGTATCTACAATGTAAGCATAAAAGGATATCGCTATACATTGAAGAAAGAGCCTGGCCCATTTCGTAAGGACAGCATGATTCATTTTAGTGAGATTCTATTCTTTATCCACCATTTGACGTTGTGCTTTTTCGATTGCAAGTTTTACCATGTTTCCTGCGTCGCGGGCTCGGATTCCGCCCCAACCCTCTTTTTGGACAACATCGTAAAATCCAAGTTCTTTTGCCAATTCCTCTTTAAAGTCCTCGGACATAATCCCTTTTTTTCTACTCAAGCGAAACAACCCCTTTCACATGCTGTCACATGCCTATTGTTTGTTACATACGCTATTTCATGCTTACTTATTCCACCCTGAACTGGTCACACCTGGATTTTGGACAAATCAAAAAGTAGCAAACATATTGTCTGCTACTTCCTCTAAGTTAAATCTCTTGTTGTTTGTTTAAAAAGGTTAGTTCCACGGCTTCCGTTAATACATCCGCATAGCTGTAAGATACTCTTTCAAACGCATTTTCATCTTGGTCGAGTTCAATTACAAAAACAGCCGGATAAGTTTCCGCCAAAATTCCAAAACGTTCTACAGTCTTTCTTCTTCCACCGTTTGCTTTCAAAAGCAATCTTTTACCTAGGTTTGAATCAAGTGCAGTTTTAATATCAGCTAGAGTTTTTGGCATTTTCGGTCCACCTCACTAATTATAGTATATCACAAATTGTTAATATACACAAACAAAATAATAAATTATATCAGCAGTTAAAAATGTAGTCAATATATTTTTAACTTAATTCCGCAAAAATCGTTAACATTTTTATTATCTCCTAGTAATTGAAAATATATGTAAGCGAACTATTCATTATCAAAAAGGAAAAATTTTCGCTACTGAGTCCTCTGCTCCCTTTTTCGATTAAAAAAATCCTGTCAGAATTATTGATATCCGAAATTTCAAGCAATAAATTAAGCTGCATTCTTTCAAAATGCAGCTCATCATTCTTCCTGGAAAGGTTTAAAGGGGAGTCCTGTTCGAAGCATGCCTTTTGTTTCAATCCCGCCCAATCCTTTTTCGCCTGTTAACGTATTGCGAAGAACATCCCAAACATGAAGATTCTCCATATAGGCCGTGAAACTTACCTTACCGACAATATATACGGGATCAAGCGCATGAATATTCACGCGCGAAGGGGAACTTGCATAATTAGCCCCTGCTTGGATGATCGATTCAAAGTGGGATTGACAAGCACCAGCGAATATAACTAGTTGATCTAGATGTGATACCTTCTTTCTCGCCTCACGGACGGTTTGCACGAAATCCTTGGAGTGGCGATAGGCGTTGATATCGGACATCGGTCCATTTGATTTAGAATAGGCGTCATGACCCGTGACGACAAGGATATCTGGACGGTAATGGTCCAGTAGGCTGCCAATTCTCTGGGGCATTTCTTTTTCGTTACAATAGACGCCATTCACCGGTATGCCGAATTTCTGGTAAAGGTCCAGGCATTTTCGAAGATAGGAAGCATCCCCGTCTACATGTAGCACTCTGCCTGGTATTTGAAAGTATTCTCCGCTATAGCGGTACCCATTACTTGATTGATATCCGCTTTTTTGCTGCTGAAGCTCTAAATCTTGCGTTAATAGGCGGTAGGATTGTTCTTGGAGTGCTTCATTGGACTTTTGACGGACACTTCGCTCATTATCGTTTATGATCATCAAATCCTGAAAAGGTGCATCTGCGATTAGCCGAATATCTTCCCCGTAAAGAACGGCTTCACGTTTGCCGTAATTATCACGGATATCAATTACCCGAAATAGTACGTCGCATTTATAAGAGAGCCGACCGACAATATCATTTATCTGAACATTCATTGCTCCACCCCATGAGAAGACTTATTTTAAAGCCCACCCTAGATTGTTTTCTTTCTTAAGTTATGCTAACGCCCCACGAATGGTGAAAGTGAAAATTGGGGTATATCATATGCGGGAATCGGTTCACTACCCGCTCTAATCCAAAAAAAAAGCCGGATGAGGGAGAATAGAACCCCTTTCCGACGTTAGATTGGTAATGGTTATTTAAAATTCGGCAGTAATGCATCACTCAAGCGTCCAAATTCCTCAATGCTCAATGTTTCCCCTCGCCTAGTCGGGTCGACTTCTACGGCCTTAAGAGCAGCAAGAATCAATTCCTTTTTCGCTTTTCCTTCCGGCAACTGACTTGTTAAGTTATTTAATATCGTTTTTCGGCGCTGTGCAAAGCTCGCCCGGGTCACGACGAACAAAAAGTCCTCATCTTGTACTTCGACAATCGGTGTAACCCGTCTTGTGAGGCGAATAACAGCCGAATCGACATTCGGTTGCGGCATGAACACCGTTTTTGGAACGATCATAACCGTCTCTGCTTCCGTATAATATTGAATGGCAATCGATAAAGAACCATATTCCTTCGTGCCTGGCTTAGCTGCGATTCGATCGGCGACTTCCTTTTGCAACATACATACGATGCCTCTAATCGGTAAGTCCTCTGACAAAAGCTTCAAAATGATGGGAGTAGTAACATAGTAAGGAAGGTTGGCTACGACCATTATATCCTTGATATCCTTGAACTCTTCCTCGATGGCCTGCTTGACATCCGCTTTCAAGACATCCCCATGGATGATTTTCACATTGTCGTATGGAGACAGTGTATCGGCTAGTATCGGAAGTAAGCGCTGATCTATCTCAAAGGCTGTGACCTTTTTGCTGCTTTTCGCTAATTGTTCAGTCAGCGCCCCTATACCTGGCCCAATTTCAATCGCTCCACTTTCCTCTGTCAACTCCGCATGCTCGACAATCCGCTTCAGGATATTCGTATCGATTAGGAAATTTTGCCCTAGGCTCTTTTTAAACGAAAATCCGTACTTCTTTAGGATGTCTTTCGTTCTGACAGGGGTTGCTATATCTTTATTCATGATTTTCCTCCTGATTTATCTGTACAATCGCTTCGCTAAAAGCCTCAGTTGATATTTGAAACATTTTTAATCGCTTGTATAATTGCTTACCATTTGTAAAACCGATCTTTAAGATGGAACCAAGTCTTTCTCTTCGCTCTCTAGCTCCCGCACCACCGATTAAACCTGCATCTATTAAATCCTGCTGGGATATTTCCTCTTGGGCTTCCTCATCCATGAGTTGTGCGTCTTTCAAGGCATTACGAATCGCTTCAGGTGAAGCGTGCTCCACGCCTATTCCCCTGCCTGACTTAGGCAACGCCTCTTTCTTCGTTAAAAAGGCATGTTTACAGCCCTTTACTTGTTCTGAAATGATATTTCTGATTTTTTGTCCTGGAAAATCCGGATCCGTAAAAATGATAACACCACGTGTGACTTGTGCCAACCTTACCTGATCTATACAGGATTGATTCACGGCAGAACCGTTCGTTTCTATGGTATCCGCATTGACCGCCCTTTTTATCGCTACTGTATCATCTTTACCTTCAACAACAATGATTTCTTTAATCTTTTTCATGTTTTCCTCCATACAGAAAAGCGTAAGACTTACTATGTAAACAGACCTTGCCACGACTTTTCCATCGGGATGGCTTCTCACGCCATCACTCGATTCACTTTTAGTTTACACTGAAATTTTATGACTTATTGAATCGTCTCTTTTATTAAAGCAGGTTTATACTGTTGGTTTCAACAAATGGTAAAATAAAACGTCAAAAAAGCAGGAGACAATTTATCTCCTGCGAGAGAAAACTTATTAATCCAGTACTCGGATTTTCACTTTCTTTACACCCCAACGATAAGCGTCGTTTTTCGATGAAAAGAATACATCTATTCTGTTTCCCTTAATCGCTCCGCCCTTATCGGCAGCAGTAGCATAGCCATAACCCTCGACATAGACCTTCGAGCCCATGGGAATCACGCTTGGATCGACTGCTATGATTTTGGCATTAGGATTACTTTTCAGATCCACTCCTGTTGAAGTAACACCTGAACAGCCGTGGCAACTTGCTGTATAGGCCGTTGATGAGACGTAAATTTCTTTTCCGCTGGTAGAATTCACATTCGTTGCTCTCGGTGATTCTTGGGTTTCAAGCTTCTTAGTTCCGACCGCTACGACCTTATCCTGCTTTTTATTCACAACTTTTTCAGAAAGCAATTTCCTTTTGACTTCTTTTCCATTTTCTTTGATCACTTCGTATTCCTTGGAAGTGATACCCTTTTTTCCTTCTTTTTCGATCTTTTCTTTCCCTTTTAATAAAGAATCATCATTTTTAGTAATGACAGCATAATCGACAGGTTCTTCCACTACATCGGTGACTTTTTCAATTCGAATAACGTTTACCGTATTCTTTGCTTCAACTTTTTCCACTAATCCTGGTTCAACTCGATCTAAATCATTGAGTTTGACACCTTGTTGCTTTAAAAAGTCAGCGACCGTAGTCGAAGTTGACCAAACCTGCTTTTCTTTTCCACCTACCACCAAGTTCAGTGAAAAGGCTCTATCGATGCTAACTTCCATATCTGCTTTAAGCTTCGTGTCTTTTGAAGGAGTAACTTTATCCTTCTCATCTACTCCGAGCTCCTGCTCCTTGATAAATTCCTCTACGGTATCGGCGGTTGACCAGACTTCCTCTTGCTCACCATCTTGTACCATGACAATTTTTCGAGCCTGCTTGTACACTACCTCTAGATCATCAGCTACTTCACTGTCAACAGAAGGATGTACATAATCTGCGGCTTGAACCGTAATCTCTAAATCTTTTAACATATCATTTACAGTAGCCGCGTGTGTCCGCACTACCTCTTTTTTCCCGTCAAGCATGATTGTGACTGTATGCATTGTTCCTTTATGGATCAGTATTCCCAGCGCCGTAGTGACGAGAATTGCCGTGCATATCGCAACCGCTATTCGCTTCTTACCTACAAGTCTGGAAATAAGGTTTTTCATAGTTTTTGATAGAATGAAAAACTCCTCCTTCCTCCCGGTGATTATATAGACATACTTATCGAGCTGTCAACCCATCCACTTCTCATTTAGGAAATTATTACCTATTATGCATATTCCTCATAGAAAAGGAAAGGGTGACTTCTCGACATAAAACACCTATGTTGGGAGAGAGATTTGTAGAAACTTCAAAAAATGCTTTCTAAATAGCAAATCCCGGGAGAACGTGACCCAAAATGATGTCAATTAATGCCGAATAATTTCTTGGCATTACTCGTTGTCGCCTGGGATACTTCTTCCACGGAAAGTTGCTTGATGTCTGCAATTTGCTCGGCGACGAGTTTCACATAGGATGGTTCATTACGCTTTCCTCTAAAGGGATGGGGTGCTAGGTAAGGACAATCCGTCTCAATTAATAGACGATCCAATGGCACAGCTGCTGCTACTTCTTTTGGTTTCTTCGCATTCTTGAAGGTAACGGGGCCCCCCAATGAAATATAAAAGTTCATATCGATACATTCCAAAGCTGTTTCGGCACTACCACTAAAGCAATGCATGATGCCTCCCACTTCTGAAGCACCTTCTTCCTTTAGTATGCTCACGATATCTGCGGTTGCTTCACGATTATGAATGATGATAGGCAACTTTACCTTTTTTGCTAGGCGTATTTGTTTTCTGAAAACTTCCTTTTGAATTTCCTTCGGCGATTTGTCCCAATGATAGTCAAGGCCCATTTCCCCTATAGCAACTACCTTAGGATGTGCGGAGAGTTCTTCAATCCACTGGAGATCTTCTTCCGTCATATCTATTGCATCAACAGGATGCCAACCGATTGCCGCAAACATAAAATCATATATTTCCACTAGTTCCATTGCTCTAGTGATGGTAGGGCGGTCAAAGCCGACGACAACCATGTTTTTTACGCCCGCATCCTGCGCTCTTTCTATGACTTCTTCAAGATCTTCATTGAATTGCTCTGCATTTACATGTACATGTGTATCGAAAAGCATGTTTATTCTTCCTTTCTAGCACTATTTTATTTCGTAATGAGAGTTTTATGTTTCTCAATTAGGTAACAAAAAGATTACATAGTCCCTCCCTGAAGGCAGGGACTAAAGAATGGTCTCAGTAGATGCCTGCTGCACTGGGGCATATAAATAAAAAACATAAAAGTGTTTCATATGAAACACTTTTATGTTTTTTTGAGTTATTTCACTTTCGATCCATTAGGAATGGAAGCATCTATTGTAGCAACAGATAGGACGCCATCTTGGCTGCCAGCCAAAATCATTCCTTGAGAAAGCTCCCCACGTAATTTCACTGGTTTAAGATTGGTCACGCATATCACTTTTTTCCCTACTAATTCTTCTGGTTTGTAGTGCTGAGCAATCCCGGATACGACCTGCCGCTTCTCGTACCCAAGATCCAACTGTAGCTTAAGCAGTTTGTCGGCTTTTTTTACGGGCTCGACTTCCATTACCTGCGCTACACGCAACTCAACCTTTGTGAAATCATCGATTGTGATTTCATCAACTTCCGGAATTTCGACTTCTTCCTTTTCTTCCTCTTTGGACGTGCCACCCTGCATTTGTTCTTTAATATATTGAACTTCCTCTTCCATATCTAAACGCGGGAAGATAGGGTCCCCTTTTAACACTCTTGTATCGGAAGGAATTAATCCAAACTCGCTGAGACTATCCCATGTCTTCAAGTTCTCATCCTGAATGCCTAGCTGAGTAAAGACTTTTTCCGGTGCCTGCGTTAAAAATGGTTTCAATAGGACGGCTGTCCGGCGTAAAGATTCAGCCAAATGGACCATAACACTTGCAAGTTCCCCTTTTTTGGCTTCATCTTTAGCCAACATCCACGGTTGGGTTTCATCGATGAACTTATTGGTCCTGCTCACAAGCTGCCAAATGGACGTAAGGGCAACGGAGAATTCCATTTTTTCCATGGCTTCTTCATATTTATGTACCGTATCTTGATTCATTTCAAGCAAGTTTGTTTCAAATTCGCCATTCGACCCTTGATAGTTTGGAATCACACCGTCGAAATACTTATTGACCATGGCTACGGTTCTGTTCAATAAATTACCTAGATCATTCGCTAAGTCAAAGTTAACCCGTTCTACAAATCCCTCTGGAGTAAATACCCCGTCAGAACCGAATGGGACTTCACGAAGAAGGTAATAACGTAAGGAATCCAAACCGTATCGATCAATCAATGTAACCGGATCGACCACGTTCCCTTTTGACTTCGACATTTTGCCGTCTTTCATAAGCAACCAGCCGTGGGCAAATACCTTTTTCGGAAGCGGCATATCGAGAGCCATTAACATGATCGGCCAGTATATGGTATGGAAACGAACGATTTCCTTCCCTACTAGGTGAACGTCCGCCGGCCAGTAATTCCTGTATTTAGAATCATCATCCGTCCCATACCCTAAAGCTGTAATATAGTTAGTCAACGCATCAATCCAGACATAAATGACATGCTTCGGATCTCCCGGTACTTTAATTCCCCAGTCAAAAGTTGTACGAGAAACGGCCAAATCTTCTAATCCCGGTTTGATAAAGTTATTGATCATTTCATTTTTTCTTGATTCAGGCTGGATGAACTCAGGGTTTTCCTCATAGAACTTCAATAAACGGTCAGCATACTTACTCATCTTGAAGAAATATGACTCTTCCTTAACCTTCTCGACTGGTCGGCCACAATCTGGACATTTCCCATTACCTTCTTCGACTTGGCGTTCCGTAAAGAAAGATTCACATGGTGTACAATATAATCCTTCATATTGATCCAAGTATATGTCGCCCTGATCCAGCAGCTTCTTGAATATTTTTGCCACAACCTCTTTATGGCGGTCTTCTGTCGTCCTTATGAAGTCATCATAAGATATATCAAGCTTATTCCAAAGCTCTTTTATTCCAGACACGATATTGTCCACATACTGTTTAGGTGTGATGCCCTGTTCAGCTGCTTTGCGCTGGATTTTCTGACCATGTTCATCCGTTCCCGTTAAGTACATAACGTCAAAGCCACGCATCCTTTTGTAACGAGCCATGGCATCTCCTGCCACCGTCGTATACGCATGCCCTATATGTAAATTACCACTTGGATAATATATGGGTGTTGTAATATAAAATGTATTTGATTTTTCCTGCATTTTATTGCCTCCTCATCATTTGCAAAACTGGCTAAGGACTTGCCCCTGCCAATTAGAGCACAGTAAAACTATTATCTCTATTTTAACCCTATCTGTCATTCTATGCGACAAGAATCAACAATCATTTCATCCTGAAATTCGAATGAAAGGCAAAGAATTTCTAATCAGTGCTTAATGCTTGCAAGGTTGTCTTCACCCTATTTTCAGCATTACCTCTTACCTCAACAAAATATACCTTACTATTCATATTTTGCGCAACATCTCCCATTCTATTTGGACGTTTTACAGGAATATTATCCTATATTCCGTATTTTTGATTTGAAACTAAAATAACATTACTCTTATAATAGGGAAGAGATAGAGCTCCATTATCATAGTTTGTCGAATCTTGGTGAAGTAAATGGTTCCGCAGACAAGCTAGGACTAAGGCTTTTTCGCTTTATTACTTTTCGTATCCTTTATAAAAAGCGATAATGAGCTCTTACAGAAAAATGAAAATAAATCATTGACGAATATGGGAATGGCTGGTATTATAAATTTATAAAAAAAATTGTCGAATAATGACGAAAAAAATAGAAAAAGGTACTAAATTGTATTTTGAGAGGGGAATTTTCAATGAAATCTACAGGAATCGTTCGTAAAGTTGATGAGTTAGGCCGGGTAGTTATTCCAATCGAGCTTCGCCGTACATTAGGCATCGCTGAGAAAGATGCTTTAGAAATCTATGTGGATGATGAGCGCATTATCTTAAAAAAATATAAACCTAACATGACTTGTCAAGTAACTGGTGAAGTTTCTGATAACAATCTTACACTTGCTAATGGTAAGTTAATTCTTAGCCGTGAAGGTGCAGAAATGTTAATTAAAGAAATTCAACAAAACTTTGCAACTTCTAACTAATATAGATAAAAAACTTCCGAATATCGGAAGTTTTTTTTTGTCCATTTAGTTGGCATCTATATGAAATGCCTGGTATACGTCGCGTTTTTGCATATTTCGATCTTTTGCAACTTGCTTTATGGCATCCTTTGAAGGCATTTTCTTCGTTTCGATATAATAGTTGACATGCCCAACAATGTCGAAAGCTGACCACCATGCTTCTTCTGTGTCTTCTTCCTGTTCTTGAGCACCCTCTATTATCAAACAGAACTCACCGCGCACCTCATTTTCAGCCGCCCAATTCATTGCCTCACTTAATGTACCGCGAATAAACTCTTCAAACTTCTTGGTTAATTCACGACATAGGACTATTTGTCGGTCTCCTAGGATTTCATGCATATGTTTCAAGGTTTCCTTTAAGCGGTGAGGCGATTCATATACAATCCAAGTAGCTTCCATTTTTTTTAACTTTTCCAACTCTTGTTTCTTTTCTTTTGCTCCCCGCTTTAGGAAACCATAGAAATAAAAGGGTTGAGGGGAAAGCCCTGAGGCAATCAACGCCGTTAATGCCGCATTGGCTCCTGGCAAGGGGATAACCTTAAACTGTTCAGCAATTGCCTCCCTCACAAGTTCATAGCCTGGATCGGAAATCGTTGGTAAACCGGCATCACTGACGAGAGCGATCACTTGGCCTGAACGAAGTCGCTCAAGCATCTGCCGTCCGCTGTTTTCCTTATTATGCTCATGATAACTGACGATAGGTGTAGAAATCTCAAAGTAATTACATAGTTTTTTTGTATTTCGCGTATCCTCGGCAGCTATGACATCTGCTTCCTTTAAAATCCTAAGAGCGCGGAAACTCATATCTTCAAGATTGCCTATAGGAGTAGGGACTAGATATAAAGCCGGTTCCAACCCCTCTTTTTCAAAACTCTTTTGCTGCCACATAGATTATGTCTCCTCCTTTGCCATCCACTTTTCTTTTTGTTTTCTGGTTAGTTGCTTGAACTGGTATTCTGCCTTCATGGCCAAAGTCTGGTTTTCAAACGTTTCATGATAAATCAGTTCCACAGGGGTCCGTCCACGCGTATATTTAGCGCCTTTCCCCTGATTATGCATATTGATCCTTCGTTCTAAATTATTGGTGTATCCCGCGTAATAACTATCATCGCTGCATTTTAAGACGTAGAAATAGTGCCTATTCGTCTCCATATAAAATCCTTCTGATTTCAGGATTATATTCATTCTGTTCATTGTACACAACGAGTGGAGGTAGGATTTTTAAATCCGGGTTTCCGTCTTTAATTCCTTCAATGAGAATCGTATTGGCCTCTTTTGTACTTTTTGGATAAACGAATTGCAACCTCTTCGGTTCAATCCGATACTCCCTCATCAGTCGTAGGATATCCATCAAACGACCAGGTCTATGGACGAATGCCGCTTTTCCACCCTGACGAAGTAACTGACTTGAAACACGCATGACGTCTTCCAATGTGCACATGATTTCATGACGGGCAATCGCAAAGTGTTCATTTTTATTGATTTCCTCAATGGACGGAGTCGGGAAGTACGGTGGGTTACACGTTACCACATCATATTTACTGTATCCTATTTGCTTTGGGATTTCTTTTATATCAGCATGGACCATTTCAATCTGCGAGGAAACCCCGTTATACTCCATGGTTCTTTGAGCCATGTCATATAGGCGATCCTGGATTTCGATGCCCGTAATGGACCCTTTAGTCCTTGTGCTTAGCAACAAGGGTATGACGCCATTGCCTGAACAAAGATCCACTAGCCTTCCCTTTTGGATCGGTACGCTTACAAACCTGGATAATAAAACGGCATCTAATGAAAAAGAAAACACCGATGGACTCTGGATGATCCGTAAATCCTCCGCCAACAGGTAATCCAGCCGTTCATCCCCTTTTAGTTCTACCATTGCTATTAACCCTCCTATATATGTAGAAAAAGCAGGATTAAGCCCTTACTTTAACCCTCACTCGTAACAAAAAGGGCCTGACTCATAGTATGCGTCAGACCCCGAATCACTATATATTGTAAACGGTCTATCTATCACGTAAAAGAGATGGAACATTCTTTTATATTATTCCATTTTCACTTCTTGTTTAAAAAAGATAAACAGAACAGGCAATCTCCTTCTTTACGTAAACTGCCAAAATGCAGATTACAAATATGGAAGCCTTCTTGATAGATACGGGCTAGATTATCATAGCCTTCCCCTATATCCATAACCTTATTCGTACTCTCAGTACGGTTCTTCGTCTTTTGTTTCTCTTTTATAGAAACAGGTTCACTCTCGGCATCCGCAAGGCCCAATCGATGACGCAAGTGCTCATTTTCTAACTTGAGCGATTGATTTCCTTCGAGGATTTCCGCAAGATTCTCCTTCAATTCTCCAAGCTGTTTATATAATTGGCCTATCTGGGCTTCCATATTGGTAACCGACTCAAAAATATCTTTCTTATCCACGCTCTCCCACCACCTTAATAATCTGTGGCTTGAATAGAAACGGCTCCCTCTTTTAGAATCTCATCTAAAGTATACTCTAATACTCTTTCCTGCTCGATTAGTTCAATCTGAAGTACGCGTTCTAGAATATTAAGCCCCACTACCTTGCCTTTGCCACCAGGCGTATCAATCATCTCACCTAAATCAGGAAGCATTTCCTTCGCACTCTCATACTCGTCATTTTCATATTTCAGACAGCACATCAATCGACCACATAATCCTGAGATTTTTGTAGGATTTAGTGATAAATTCTGATCTTTCGCCATTTTAATGGAAACAGGTTCAAAGTCTCCCAGAAATGTCGAGCAACAAAGCATTCTGCCACATGGTCCAATGCCACCAAGCATTTTAGCCTCATCCCTGACTCCAATCTGTCGAAGTTCAATCCTGGTTCTGAATATGGCTGCTAAATCTTTGACTAAATCACGGAAATCCACGCGACCATCCGCAGTAAAGTAAAACACTACCTTATTTCTATCAAAGGTATAGGACACGTCAACGAGCTTCATATCCAGCTTATGCTCATCGACCTTTTGACAACATATATAATAAGCTTCTTCTGCAGCAGACTTGTTTTCCTCAACAATTAGCTTATCTTTCGCATCTGCAACCCGAAGTACTTTTTTCAATGGCAGGACAACATCATTTTCATCTACTTGTTTACGGGCTGTAACAACCTTACCGAATTCAACACCGCGGACAGTCTCCACTATAACAAAATCGTCCTTGGGAATGGCGAATTCGCCCGGATCAAAGTAGTATATTTTGCCCGCTTTTTTAAAACGGACACCTACAACATCATACAAATCATGATCCCTCCTGCAAATTCAGCACAAGCTGTTCCATCAACAGCTGTGGATTTGTGTTGGACATCAACTTCCTTTTCGCTTCCAAAATAAACTCCATATGTTCAGCGAGTCGTCTCGGAGAAAGATGAAGAGCGTGAGTTTCAAATTCCTTCAGTTTATTTTGAAATACAATCAAGTCCTTCTTGTCCAACTGAATATATAATAAATCCTTATAAATAAGAAGTAACAAATCAAGGCCTCTGTCTACCTGTTCTCTATCTTTAAAGTGCGAAAACCAATCCGTCTGAAGGAACAATAAGGCCTTCAGGGAATTCTGTTTTAACACTTCATACAATTTTACCACTATTTTTTGGCCTTGTACAAACCATTCATCATGACTCATGTCAATTCCGTCTACCACATTCTGTGTTAAATGAGCGACGACAGCGGCCATCTGTGGGTCCACGTCCTGTTCCATCAGCTTTCGTTTGACATTCTCCGGTGATAACGGTTTAAACGAGATCAATTGGCACCTCGACAAAATGGTCGGTAGAATGCGCTGAACTTGTTCGGTCATCAGTATGGCTACCGTATCTCCTACAGGTTCTTCTAAAAACTTCAAGAGACTGTTCGCTGCCCCGACTGACATCTTATCCGCATCGGTAATCATGTACACTTTCCGATTGGCTTCCACACTTTTCTTTGAGAATTCCTCTTGAAGACTCTTAATTTGTTCCTTTTTAATGGACAGTCCATCTTTTTCAATCAAATGGATATCCGGATGGTTTCCACTAGAAATTCGTTTGCAATTCTTACACTGTCCGCATGGCTCAAAGCCTTCGACCGGGTTCTCGCATAGTAAGCTTTTTGCAAAAGTTTTGCTTACCTCTTTCTTACCTGTACCTGTATCCCCTTCAAATATATACGCATGAGCCACTCTGTTCTTCGTGATGCTATTTTGCAACATCGTCATAACCTGCGGCTGAATTTGTCTCATTTCCTGCCATGTTTTATCCAACATCATCACTCACTTACGTATATAAATTAATCAGCAGTCCTTTAATTTCGCCTATCATTTCTAATATCTCAAGCGAACTCTTCTCTTTATTTAAAATTTCCTCGCTTAACTCGATCAGTTTCGCATCAATCGTTTCCACGGTCTTCAATGGTCGACTCTGTCCGTATTGATTCCAGCTCGTGGACTGCTTCAGTTCAAGACCATATTCAACAGCTTCGCGCACAAACCGCTTCACTAATGCCTTATATTTGGCTAGTTCCCTAAAGGTCCGGGATCGGACTAGGCGCTGACCTGCCCCTTCAATGTCCCCGATTAAACGATTCAAAGTTTGAACCTGCATCTTCTGGTCCTGTGTTTGAACCAGTTGTTGAAACCTTCCATTACCTGATTGCATTTGTTTATTATCCTGCCGGGCTTTATCCAAATTAATAGGTATGTCATGGTTGATTTTCATAAAGAACCTCCATATATCTAGCCGTTAAAATTGCAGAAAATTTTCAACCGGCAGGACAAATATGGTTGCACCGCCTACTTGAATTTCCACCGGATATGGTACATACGATTCGGCATTGCCACCCATTGGTGAGACCGGGGAGACTAATTGAGAACGCGACTGACAACTCCGCTTGATTATCTCAATCGCCTGATCGACACGTGTATCCTCCGTGCCAATCATAAAGGTTGTATTCCCTGATTTTAAAAACCCACCCGTACTGGCGAGCTTGGTTGTCCTGAAATTATGATCCACTAATTCATTAAGCAGCCGATGGCTATCCTTATCTTGAACGACAGCAATGATCATTTTCATTCTCATCATCCTCCGCTTACTATGAATTTTCACTACCTTACTCCCATTATAACAATTTGTGCTTACATGGAATAGGGTGCAGTTGAATAATATGGAAATCCTAGCGTACCGTTATCTCTTCTTCAAAGCTATCATTAATTGATTCTTCGCTTCTTGGAAAACTTCCTCGATTGATTGATCGGCATCAATGATAACGTAACGATCCTTCCATCTGCTAATGGTTAGCTGATAACCCTCATATACCTTTTCATGAAACTCCAGAGCTTCCAAATCCAGTCGATTCACTTCACGGTCCCCGTTTGACTGTATCCGTCTTAAACCCTCTTCAGGTTTTATATCGAAAAAGAACGTCGCATCAGGCATCATGTCACCAATTGCAAATTTATTAATATTGTATACATCTTCTATATCTAAGCCCCTTGCATAGCCTTGATAGGCCAAAGAGCTATCAATGAATCGGTCACAGAGGACGATGGTCCCCTTTTCTAGTGCAGGGATGACTTTTTCCACCAAATGCTGCCGCCTTGCAGCAGCATATAGTAAAGCCTCCGTTCTTGAATCCATTGCTGTATTGTCTTTATTCAAGATAACTTCTCTTATTTGTTCGGATATCGGGATGCCACCTGGTTCCCGTGTTAGCAAAACTTGATAACCTTCTTGTTGGAGGGCGTTCCCGAGCATGTGAATGATTGTTGTTTTCCCTGCTCCCTCAGGCCCTTCCATTGTTATAAAAATCCCACGATTCATTGGTGTACCTCCAAGGTTCTTTGTTTGTAGTATATCATTTTATCCAACCTGGCTGCCCTCATAAACAATCAGCTTCCCGCTTGAAAGGAAAGAACCTCCATGGAATCTTGAATCCAATGCTAACAGTCTCCCTAAATTATCGATATGCTCTGATGTAATCATTTCCCCGGTCATAATCAAGGGGATGCCAGGAGGATAAGGAATGACCATTTCCGCAGATACCGCACCGATTGCTTTTCCAAACTCAACTTGGACCGTACTTTTTTGTTTCATGACAGAGTATGGATAGGCAAGGCTCGCCATGGCGTTTTTACCGAGTGCACTTTGTGGAACAACTTCTTCATCTTGTTCTCCTGATCTATCTTTCATCGCACTTGATGCTCGTTCGATTTTTTCGATGATTTCCTTAAAAGGAAAATCCTGTTCTTCCTTTACTAAAGGAAGAGTCATCAAAAGATTGTAGGGATCCGCAAGTTCTGGATATAGGTTTTCCCCTTCAAATAACTTCTGTAACTGAAATCCACTTAAGCCTGTCGTGGACTGGATGACGACTTTCAAGGGGTCGGCAGACGTTCCCAATGGTGCCTCCAGTACTCGTATCGCGCCGAGCTTGCCCAACTCCCCTCTGAAGTCTGAAATCCTTTTGATGAGCTGGTTTTGGTCTTCTATTGTAAATGATGCTAGATATCCGCGCGCTAAGTCAAGAGACCCCATGATGGGATAAGAAGGACTGCTCGATTGTAGCATTTGTAAATAGAAAGTCATCTTGTCCAAATCCAACAAATCAGAATGAATATGAAGGTAGGACCCCATCGTCATGGCTGGCAATGTTTTATGGGCTGAGTGTACAACTGCATCGGCTCCCGCCAGTATCGCGGAGTCGGGAAAAAGGCTTCCCAATTGAAAGTGAGCACCATGTGCCTCATCTACCAACACGGGAATACCTCTTTCATGTGCCATTTTTACAAGGCCAGACAATCCTTTTTCAGCAAGTCCATAGTAATTCGGGTTGGTCAATATGACAGCCTTGGCATCCGAATGTACATCCAAGGCCTCACCCAATAGATCTGAACTGATGCCACCCGCTACTTCCCATTCCCGATAAAATATAGGTTGTAAAAAAACAGGCCGTACATTTGCCAACATCAGGCCATGCAAGATGGATTTATGACAATTCCTTTGAACCAGTACCTTGTCTCCCTCCCCACAGGCCGCAAGGATCATGGCTAGGTTACCTACAGTTGTTCCATTGACCAAAAAATAACTCTTCTGGACTCCATATAAGTCAGCAAGTAGTCTCTCAGCTTCCAATATGACACCTTCTGGAGCGTGTAAATCATCCAGGCCACTTATTTCTGTAGCGTCTATTCCAAGTAGGGGCTTATAGAGTGCACGACCTTTTTCATTGAACACTTGACCATTTTTATGGCCCGGGACATGTAATGAAATGGGTCCCTTTTTATATAAATTGCTCATCGCATCGAACAATGGCGTATGTAATTGATTCATTTCCCTCTTCCTTCAACATCATAATGTTCTTCATTTTATCAAATTTGTCCAAGATTATCTTATCTAAAAGGTAAAAGTTCAATCAAGCGGTTCATTTCCCTCCTCATGGAAAAAGAGTTAGAGAATAAAGAAATCGCCATTTCTTTATTCTCTAACTCTACAACTATCTACAACTATTATGAACAAATTTCCGGATTCGTAATTTTCCTTAACTGTTTCAAATAGTACTTATACCTGGGGTCATTCGTATCCGTCCCAATCATATCCCTTTCGCATTCTTCACAGATGAAAGTCGTATATAGGTGTATCCCCATGCCTTTTACTTGTTCACATACCACGCACGATTCCCCTGCTGTTGTTTTGGTTGTTGTTTTCCCCAACATCTCCACCTCCATAGCTGCATTCTCCCCAAAAACCATTGTCCGCATACATAGAATTAAAATAGTTTAAGAGAACTCGGGGCTGCTTTTAATAATGTATGATAATGGCTTACATTAGGTGTATGTCTATATAAAAATTCCCCGTCTCCGAGATTGTTTTCATAAAAAACAATTTCTCATTTGAAGTTCAATGATCAGATTCCATAATGCAACTCGTTCTTTCTGCACACAAAAAAAGGCCAAGCCTAATGGCTGACCTTTGAAATGGCTTGGCGGCGTCCTACTCTCACAGGGGGAAACCCCCAACTACCATCGGCGCTGAAGAGCTTAACTGCCGTGTTCGGAATGGGAACGGG
>NZ_JBNNSR010000015.1:0-58943 GCF_050277925.1 Peribacillus sp. NPDC097264 | reverse complement strand
ATGTTTGACTTGCTCATTTTGCTTTTTTATAGTGTGTGCTCACTCAAAATTTACGTTGGCGCTTTGTTTTGTTCAGTTTTCAAAGAGCAATTTGTGTCACTCTGTTTCAGCGACTTTAATATCTTATCATGTTGTTACTGTTTCGTCAATAACTTTTATTAAAAAGTTTTTTAAACTCTTTTTAAAAGCTAATGTCTTGCAGCAACTTTTATAATATACCAGCGAATAAATTAATAGTCAATAGATTTTCAAAATATTATTCTTGATTTTTTTCTGTGTTTTGTTTTTCTCTCACATACGCTAGACATTCTCTTTCCGTCCCCATTCTTTTAAACAGATTGAATAGGATCTTATACTTCTCATTGATAGCCCTTTTCACTACATGGTCAATCCTCCCATCCTGTAAATCGAATAAAATTTCATCCATCTCTCTTTTAAGGAGATACATCAATTCCTCCTTTTCCTTTTCATTGATTAGAAGACCCAGCATATATCTAACACCTCCACAAACCATCTTTCCCCACTCTCCCCGTTTATATAAAGTTTCATATTATATTTTTTTGCATATCTCTACAATGCGCGCATAAATATGTGACAAGAGCATTTGGACAAGGGGATGGGTGAATGAAATTCTTCATGGTGCTTCAGGCAAAAAACATTAAACAGTATTCGTTAATTATACTTACGGCTTTATTCACCGCTTGGTTTCTTTTCGTGCAAAATATCATACATGCCCCTGTTTTCTCTACAGAGGATGGGCCAAAAGCCGTTTATAAAGGGGATAAGAATATTGCTATCACATTCAATATTGGCTGGGGGGATGAGAAAGCCGCTCCTATATTAGAAACGTTAAAGAGGGAAAAAATTAAATCGGCCACCTTTTTTCTTTCAGGTTCTTGGGCTGAGCGCCACCCAGACATGGTAGCCACCATTGAAAAAGAAGGATATGAAATAGGAATCCTAGGTTATGACTATAAAGATTACTCCGATCTCAAAGATCAGGAAATCATCCGGGATATTTCCAAAGCGCAGGAAGTATTCAAAAAGCTAAATGTTAAAAATATCGAGCTTTTACGTGCGCCCACCGGTCACTTCGATAAGCGACTTCTTAAAATCAGTGAGAATTTCGGTTATACCGTGGTCCATTGGAGCATAGATTCAAAAGATTGGACCAATCCAGGCGTTGAACAGATCGTCCAAAATGTTAACAAAGCCCATAAAGGGGATATCATCTTATTGCATGCCTCGGATTCTGCAAAACAAACGAATAAGGCATTGCCTGATTTAATAAAGGAACTTCGTGCAAAAGACCTGAACTTTGTTAATGTTTCAGAGATGATTTCTAATTCTTCAGCAAGAAGTGAGGAAATTAAGTAATCGACTAAGCACAATTTAAGAACATAAAAAACCTGACCATAGGATAGTCAGGTTTTTTTATGTCGGCAAGCATCTCCGCTTTCAGCGATTTTACTTACCTCCTATTCCATCAGTATTAAAATTCTTCTTAGGGACTTGCATCCTCGCTTTTTTGCCTGCCAACTCCTTTTGGGATTGATTGATCAATTTGTTTAAAATCATTAATTGATAGGCATTACAGACAAGCAGGGGAAACAACATAAAATAGAGCCATCCGTCATCATTGGTCCTTAAGACTGGCACCCACTCCAATACTGTCGCCACCACCATGAAGAACAATGCAGGAATAAAAGCTTGTCTATTCGTTTGCTTCATTTTAAAATAGGCCGTCACCAACCCGATCAACAGTACTACCACAGCTGATGAGATATATGAGCCAAGCCCCTCACCGGATTCAAACTTAATATACCGTAAATAGACTAAATCAAATAAAACAAAGATAATCAGTACAATTTGCACCGCATTCCACAAGTACACACTTTTAAAAATTCCCAGACCGAAACGATGTATCGTTAAATAAGCAAAAAAGCCAGCTTGGCTTATTACACTGAAAATCAATCCCACTCCAAACAACCAAACAAACGTTGAAAGTATGGATGTAATTTCTAACGATGTGAAATACGATTCAAACTCACTCCACCGGGCTATAAATCCCACAACTCCGCCCGTTACTCCACCTATAAGTAATGTTGTCATAAACAATCGAACTAAATTACGGCTGTTCATCCTTTTCCTCCATACATTTCTATTTCTTTCATTAATTGTACCAACCATATTTGGAAAAATCCACTTATTATACCAATGGATAATATCCTGCAAAGAAACCATATTAACAGTATGGAAGATTAAAGAGGGGGGCTCTACGTATGAAAATGGGGTTTACTTTGTTCCTTGCTTCATTCTTGTTCTTTTGTACGGGCTGTTCGCAGAATGGAACGAGTGAAGGAAAAATGGATTATGAAGAAACAAAGAAGATGGTCGTCGATATCTTGAAAACAGATGAGGGAAAAAAAGCCATCCAGGATACCATTGCTGATGATAAAACAAAAACTGAACTTATTATGAACTCGGATATCATAAAAAAATCCATTGAAGAGACTGTTACCTCTGATAAAGGAAAGGAGTTCTGGAAAAAGGCCTTTAAAGATCCTGAATTCACCGCAGCCTACGCCAAAGCTCTAAAAGAAGAACACAAAAGGCTATTAAAAGACTTGATGAAAGACCCACAGTATCGAGGAATGCTAATAGAGGTCTTACAAGAACCCGATTTAGAAAAAGAAATGAACAAGTTACTGAAAACGAAAGAAATGAGAGCCGTATATAAGAAGACGATCATCGAGACGATGGAAGGCCCTCTCGTTCAAGCTAAAATGCAAGAAAGCTTAGACAAGGCCGCTACTAAGGCTACAGAAAAGGCGGAGAAATCCAAAACCGAGGATAAGTCAAAGGAATAAAAAAATAAAGGCTACTTCCAAATACGATGGGAAGTAGCCTTTATTTTTATTTCAATTTTTCAATGACTTTATTCGCAATATCTTCATAAATCTTACCTAATCTATGGTCAGCCGCATATATAGAAGGTGCGAAATCTTCTTCATTCCAATCTGGTTGTTGAAGAGGTAGTTGTCCTAAGACCTCTGTACGAAGTTCTTCTGCAAGCTTCGCCCCTCCACCTTTACCAAATACGAATTCCTTCTCACCAGTGGTCTTGCTTTCGAAATAAGACATATTTTCGATTACACCGATAACCTCATGTTCGGTTTTAATGGCCATGGCTCCTGCCCTTGCTGCCACAAAAGCCGCAGTCGGATGTGGAGTTGTGACGATGATTTCTTTACATGAAGGAAGCATCGTATGAACATCTAATGCGACATCTCCTGTACCAGGTGGTAAATCCAGTACCAAATAATCCAATTCGCCCCATTCCACTTCATTAAAGAAACTGTTTAACATTTTCCCGAGCATTGGCCCTCTCCATATAATAGGCGCGTTATCTTCCACAAAGAAGCCCATCGAAATAACCTGAACGCCAAAACGCTCGACAGGGATGATTCTCTCCCCGCGTACGACGGGTCTTTTTGTGATCCCCATCATATCCGGTACACTGAACCCATATATATCAGCATCAACCAGTCCAACCTTTTTACCAAGACGAGCAAGGGATGTGGCTAAGTTAACCGAAATCGTGGATTTACCCACTCCACCTTTACCACTTGCGATGGCGATGAATTGTGTTTTGTTATTTGGTCCAAGCAACCCTAAGTCTTTCTCTTCCTCAGGCATACTGTCACGATGTTTAGCCAATTCTTCTTCCGATAGTTCTGCGAAACGTATTCCTACCGAATCCGCCCCGTTCCCTTTCAAGAGACCGACAACTTCTGTTTGCATTTCCATTTGCTCGGCAGTTCCTGTCTTTGCGATAGCAAGCTTAACGCTCACATGACTTTTCTCAGGCTTTATTTTTATTTCTAAAATTCCATTTGTTTCTTCAAGGCTTTTATGTAGAAAAGGGTCCTTAAGATCCTTTAATAAATTTAGTACTTTCTCTTCAGTTAACAAGTCGAGCACCCCTTTGTATTCGTTTTCTTTTCCCAATTGTAGTATAACATAATCCGGAAATAAAGCTTATTATCTGCACCAGGGGGTTAACCCCTTTTTCACCATAACAAAAAGGCCTTGTACACCCACCAAGACCTTACAAGGTGTCAATCCGGTTCCGATAGCTTCTCCTCAGTGAAATACCGCAGAATACCCATATATATCGAACTTGCAATCTTCTCTTGGTATTTATCACTCATTAACCTTTCGCGCTCCTCGGTATTAGAGAGGAACCCAATCTCCACCAACGCCCCAGGTTTCTTGGCATAATTCATCAAATATACATGGTTGATCGTTTTTGCATCCCGTGTTGTATTTTCTAAGTTTCTTATAATTTCGGTCTGGATAAACTTGGCCACCTGTTTATTTTCCTCGAACCGGTTTGTATAAAAAGTTTGAGCCCCTTTTGAGGAGGCAGATGGAAATGCGTTCAGGTGGATGGTTAAAAATAAGTCCGCTTCCGAATCATTGATCATTTCAACCCGGTTCCTGAGATCTTCCTGTTTTCGTTTACGGATCCCTTTTGTATCTTCCGTTGCCAAATCCACATCTTTTTCCCGTGTCAACATAACAAGGGCACCTTGTTCCTGCAAATAGTCCCTTACCTTTAGCGTAACCGAAAGCGCAATTTCTTTTTCCATTACATCCTGAACATTCGCCCCTCCGTCCATCCCCCCATGACCCGCATCCAGAATGATGACCTTACCCGTCAACGGAAGGTTCCAAGACTCCCAAGAATCATCTTCAACGAATTTGAAAGTCACAATCAAAAAAAGGACAAACAATCCGATAGAGATCCCTGTATATTTCAGTTTTCTACGCATCACCGTTCTCCTCCCACAAGTCCCTTTATCTATAAAATATGGGACAACCCACGGAAAAAGAACTGATACTTTTCAGGGATCTCCTTCAGCTTAATGAAGCTTCATCTTATAACGCTTTTCACCCGTCTTAAACCCATCCTTCCACCATTCTCCTACAAACCCTTCACAGCAATAAAATACCCCTTCATCAATAGCATTGCTTACCGTTACTTCACGCCAATATAGTATAAAATTGAAGAGAGTATCGATCAAAAACTTTTCTTCCCTTCTGCACCGAGCCCTCACATCATCTTCCGACTCTCCATAATACCCAAACTTGCTATAGTTTGCCCCTAATAAATACGCCTCTATAGCCACATCAAAATACCCCTCTTCCAGAACGTCCTGGTATTCCTCTCCAAAGTAACGTTTTATCCTCCCCCTCATATCCTCGATTGATAGCTCCCTAAGTAACCTACGTTCAAACTTCAACTGCCGTTCTCGTTGCATCTCCTGCAAACCTATAACCACACTCATCCATTCACCTCCGGGGTCAGACCCCATTTCCCAAATTATTTCCCATGATGCCATTAGTTTTTGACGTAACACCCTGAACGATTCATTGATTCCTTTGGAAATATTTAATGAGAGTAATCCTTAGTCGGCAAGATAACAAAAAAAGCTCCAGCCACATAAGAGTGGCTGGAGCTTTTTGAAGTTCCAAACGATTAACGTTTTGAGAACTGAGGTGCACGACGTGCGCCTTTAAGACCGTATTTTTTACGTTCTTTCATACGTGGGTCACGTGTTAGTAATCCAGCAGTTTTAAGAGCTGGACGGAATTCTGGGTCTACATGAAGCAATGCACGAGCGATACCGTGACGGATTGCTCCAGCTTGTCCAGTGTATCCACCACCGCTAACGTTTACAAGAACGTCGTAATTTCCAGTAGTTTCTGTAGCAACTAGTGGTTGGTTTACAACTTCACGTAATGCTGCGAAAGGAATATATTCATTAATGTCACGACCGTTGATAACGATGCGACCTTCGCCTGGTACTAAACGTACACGAGCTACTGAGCTCTTACGGCGACCAGTACCATAATATTGAACTTGTGCCAAGATAGTAACCTCCTTAGTAATTATCCGCGTAATTCGTAAACTTCTGGTTGTTGAGCAGCGTGTGGGTGCTCAGCTCCAGCGTATACGTGTAATTTTTTGTAGATTTGACGACCAAGAGAATTCTTTGGAAGCATACCTTTGATAGCAAGTTCAAGCATTCTCTCAGGGTAGTTTGTACGCATCTCAAGAGCAGTTCTAGTTTTAAGACCGCCTGGGTGCATAGTGTGACGGTAATAAATTTTGTCAGTCAATTTTTTACCAGTCAAGTGGATTTTTTCTACATTGATTAAGATTACATGATCACCAGTGTCGATGTTCGGTGTAAAAGTTGGTTTATGTTTACCACGTAAGATGGATGCTACTTCAGTAGAAAGGCGACCTAAAGTTTTGCCTTCAGCGTCAATCACATACCATTTACGTTCTACTTCATTAGCTTTCGCCATAAATGTCGTACGCATGGTTAACCTCCTAAAAAACTTTTAATTTTTTATATTTATTTTCAATCACAATAAACTTCCGGGGCTTATCGTGGGATTAAAATACATACCATATTATATTAACTTCTCCCAGTTTCATTGTCAAGCGAATGTTACACTAGGATAAGTTGTCTTAAAAAAAGAATCGATCACTCCACGAAAAGATTCTACATGACGTTAGGCCATAACCATAGCGCCATTCACGGATTCAAGTCTTTTCATTACTTGTAAAAAACTTGGTTTGGCACGAAAAAAATTATTTGTAAAATACTTTCCATAAATACAATCCATGTCCGGGTGCTGTTTTACCTGCGAAGCTGCGATCCTTTTTGTTCAAAATATCTATCATTTCCCGAGGTGCTATTTTCCCGCTGCCGACTTCAAGCAGCGTTCCGACCAAGATACGAACCATATTATACAAGAATCCTTCTCCAACGAAGCGAAAAACTAAAAATCCATCAGTCTCTTGGAAATCAATCTCCTGAATGGTCCTTACTTTATCCACCACTTCCGTCTTCGCCGAACAAAAACTTGTAAAATCATGGGTTCCCACTAAATACGAAATGGCTTCGGTCATTGCACCCTCATCTATTGGATAAGGGTAATGATAGGCGTAATTGCGCTGAAATGGATTTCTTAGGGTAGAGCGGTCAATGATATACCGGTATTCCTTGCCTGTTGTGTGGAATCGTGCATGGAAATCATCAGGAACGACCTCAACTTCCAACACAATGATATCATCTGGAAGAAGGGCACTGAATGCCTTCACCCAATTATCCGTAGGAAAGACAAGAGGCGAATCGAAGTGAAGAACCTGCCCCTTGGCATGAACCCCTGAATCTGTCCTTCCCGAAGCAGTCACTTTGACAACTGTCCCCTTGTGGATTTGGGCTAATACCGCCTCGAATTCACGTTGAATCGTTCTTTTCTCTGGCTGTACCTGATAACCAGCAAATTCCGTACCATCATAGGCGATTACACATTTATACTTTGGCATTTACTCTTACCTCTTATGAACGTAATATGAATAACATGACTGTAAGTACAGCCATTGATACCATTAACAGGCTATCACTGATTTTCCAATTTAATTGCCGGTATTTCGTACGGCCCTCCCCGCCACGGTATCCCCTGGATTCCATGGCAGTTGCTAACTCTTCCGCCCGTTTGAAGGAACTGACAAACAAAGGGACCAGTAATGGCACAATGGACTTAACTCGATCCTTAATGGGACCTGAAGAGAAATCCACCCCTCTTGCTGTTTGTGCCTTCATGATCTTGTCCGTTTCTTCCATAAGTGTCGGGATAAACCGAAGGGCAATCGACATCATCAATGCCAACTCATGAACGGGCATTTTCCACTTCTTAAGAGGTCCTAAAAGTTCCTCCATTCCATCCGTTATGGAGATAGGGGTAGTTGTCAAAGTTAGGAGCGACGTAACCAATATCAATAACGTGAATCTTACAGATATGAATAAGCCCTGAATTAAACCGCCTTCGTATATCTCTATCCACCCAAATTCGTAGAGTAATTCCCCTTCCTTCGTAAAAAAGATATGGAGAAGGAAGGTGAAGATGATTAAGAATAGAATAGGTTTTAAACCATTATAAAGATAACGAAGCGGAATCTTGGATAAGGCAATCAGCAATACTGTGAATGCTGCAAGAAGGGCGTAAGAAACTACATTATTCGCCAAAAAAATCACGCAGACAAAAAGGAACACCAGCAATAGCTTTGCCCTCGGATCCATTTTATGCACCACAGAGTCAGCAGGGACATATCGCCCGATAATCATTTTATCAAGCATCAGCGGTTCCCCCGTTTCATGGCTTTATCGATTTCTATCGCCAAATCCTCGATGTTGAGACAGGGATGATCAAAGCGAACACCCAACTCTTTCTGAAGTTTAAGTTGAAAGCGAACCGTGTCCGGCACATCTAATCCCAACTCAATCAATTGTTCCGGTTGAGAAAAGATCTCTTGAGGCGTTCCTTTCCGAAAAACGGTCCCCTGATGCATAATGATGATATCGTCCGCGTACTTAGCGGCATCTTCCATACTATGGGTCACCAATATAGTCGATAAGCCTCTCACTTTATGCAATTGATAGAACATATCCATGATTTCTTTCCTACCACGCGGGTCAAGCCCAGCCGTCGGCTCATCTAATACTAATACTTCAGGTTCCATCGCTAAGACACCAGCAATCGCCACTCGACGCATTTGTCCACCGGATAAATCGAAAGGAGACTTATCAAGGATATCTTCACTAAGGCCTACCTGAACGATGGCCTTTTTGGCCAGTTCTTTAGCCTCTGCTTCAGAGACTCCAAAATTCATCGGCCCAAAACATATATCCTTCTCGACCGTTTCATCAAAAAGTTGATGTTCGGGAAACTGAAAGACTATCCCTACTTTTTTTCTAATTGGTCTCAAAAGCTTTTCTTTTCTTCCAGCTTCTATCGTACGGTCGCCAATGATGACCTGCCCCTTAGTCGGTTTCAGGAGAGCATTTAGATGCTGCAGTAGCGTGGATTTACCTGAACCCGTATGACCGATGATTGCTGTATACGTCCCCGATTCCATCGATATATTGACATCATGAAGGGCCAAATGTTCAAATGGAGTATTCACCTGGTAGCGGTACTCTACATCATCGAGTGTAATTCGCATAAATCCTTCACCAACTCTTCCTCTGTCAAATGCCCATTCACGACACGGATGCCATTTTTCTGCAGTTCTTTGCTTAGTTTCACCGAAAAAGGTATATCCAGTCCAAGCGCAATCAATTCATCCTCTAGTTTAAAGATGTCCTCTGGAGTCCCTTCACGGAATAACCGGCCTTGATTCATGACTATCATCCTGTCAGCTTTCGCAGCTTCCTCAAGGTCATGGGTAATGGATATGACGGTAATCTCATTTTCTTGCTTTAATTGTCTAACCGTTTCAAGCACTTCTTCACGGCCTCTTGGGTCAAGCATGGAAGTTGCCTCATCTAAAATGATTATATCTGGTTGCAAGGCAATAACACCGGCTATAGCCACTCTCTGCTTTTGACCGCCGGATAGATGGTGCGGCTCTTGATTAAGAAAGGCATTCATTTTAACCTTATTTAGTGCACCATGAACACGCTCCACCATAACCTGCTGAGAAACACCGGCGTTTTCTAAACCAAAAGCCACATCATCCTGAACTGTAGTGCCTACAAACTGATTATCGGGATTTTGAAAAACCATACCAATCTTTTTTCGTACGTCCCAAACTGTTTCTTCTGTCAATGTTTGATCATTAATCAAAATTGCACCTGAGTGGGCGAACTGAAGTCCATTCAACAATTTCGCTAAAGTCGACTTGCCGGAACCGTTATGACCAACAATTGCAAGCCACTCCCCTTGATAAATATCAAAAGAAACATCATCTAAGGCGTTTCGAGACTGCCCCTCATATTTGAATATAATATTATTTAAAGAAACCAGCTTCTTACTCATGTGGCCCTCCTCATCCTCGACTGCACTCATCTTACTAACTCGGCTCAATACTAAAAACATCAATGAACTAGCTATATTTATTTCTGAACATATAAAAAAACGCTGCACCCCTTCCACCGAAAGAATTTTCGGTAAATTAAGAGCAGCTTAAAGCAGTCCTGTTACGAAAAACAGGTTATCTTATTGAATCGCTTATCAAAAGCGGGAAGGGATGCTTGAGCTAGACGTGAAGGCTCCCTTATATATAAGGTTTCGCCAGCCATCGTAACACTCAATGCGAATTTCTAACATACAGAATTAAAAATAAAAAAAGAAAAAGGGCAAAGAACAAGTGAGTATATTCCTTTGTCCTGCCCTTTTTCATCGTTGTTATTAAACTAATTCAATAACCACGACTGGTGCACCGTCACCGCGGCGTGGACCAACTTTCATGATACGAGTGTATCCGCCTTGACGTTCTTCATAACGTGGAGCAACGTCACTGAATAGCTTTTGAAGGGCATCAGTGCCTTTCTCAGCGTCAGCGATTTCGTTACGGATGAAAGATGCAGCTTGACGGCGTGCATGCAAGTCACCACGTTTACCAAGAGTGATCATTTTATCTACTACAGAACGTAATTCTTTAGCACGTGCTTCAGTAGTTTCGATGCGCTCATGGATAATAAGATCCGTAGCTAAATCACGAAGTAATGCTTTACGTTGTGCGCTAGTGCGTCCTAACTTTCTGTAACCCATTAGAGATTCCCTCCTTTGTTGAAGTTCTATATTGTGTGTCTAGTACAAGGCTCACAACATAATGGATGATTCCGCCATGTTATCAGTCGTCTTTACGAAGACCTAAGCCTAATTCTTCTAGTTTCGCTTTCACTTCTTCAAGTGATTTACGACCTAGATTACGAACTTTCATCATATCTTCTTCCGTTTTATGAGCAAGCTCTTGAACGGTATTGATTCCAGCACGTTTCAAGCAATTATAAGAGCGAACAGAAAGATCCAATTCTTCGATAGTCATCTCAAGAACTTTCTCTTTTTGGTCTTCTTCTTTTTCAACCATGATTTCTGCATTTTGAGCTTCATCAGTTAACCCAACAAAGATATTTAAATGCTCTGTTAAAATCTTAGCTCCAAGTGCTACCGCTTCTTGCGGACCCGTACTGCCATCAGTCCAAACATCGAACGTTAACTTGTCAAAGTTAGACAACTGTCCTACACGTGTATTTTCCACTTGGAAAGCTACGCGTGAAACTGGAGTGTAAAGAGCATCAATTGGAATTACACCAATAGGTTGATCTTCTCTCTTGTTTTGAACAGCAGGAGTGTAGCCGCGGCCGCGACGTGCAGATAAGCGCATACGCATATGACCGTTTTTACCGATTGTAGCAATATATAAATCCGGGTTAAGAATTTCTACATCACTATCATGAGTGATATCAGCAGCCGTAATGACTCCTTCACCCGAAACGTCAATTTCTAGCGTCTTTTCCTCATCGGAATAAATCTTTAGAGCTAGCTTTTTCACATTAAGGATGATTGAAGTTACATCTTCTACGACGCCTTCAATAGTTGAGAACTCATGTAGCACTCCATCAATTTGTATAGCTGTGACAGCAGCACCTGGGAGTGAGGATAATAGGATACGACGTAAGGAGTTACCCAATGTTGTACCATACCCACGCTCTAGTGGCTCTACGACGAATTTACCGAATTTGGCATCGTCGTTGATTTCAACCGTTTCGATTTTTGGTTTTTCTATTTCGATCATCAACAAACCCTCCTTCAAAACGTCAAAACCCCGGTAAGTAAGCTTGTCACTTAACCGAAATTCCCCATGTATACGTTCCCGCTGTGCGCAACAACTGAAAAATTAATCTTCTGTAAGAACGCAAACTCAGTATTATATCCCATTATTGACAGGAATACAAAATCTATACAGAAAAATTAAACACGGCGACGTTTTGGCGGACGACATCCGTTATGTGGTACTGGAGTTACATCTTTAATTGCAGTTACTTCTAGTCCAGCAGCTTGAAGTGCACGAATAGCAGCTTCACGTCCTGCACCTGGTCCTTTAACTGTAACTTCAAGAGTTTTCATACCATGTTCAATAGATGTTTTAGCAGCAGTTTCTGCAGCCATTTGTGCAGCGAAAGGAGTAGATTTACGAGATCCACGGAATCCTAATGCTCCAGCACTTGACCAAGAAATAGCATTACCATGTGCATCAGTGATAGTAACGATAGTGTTGTTGAATGTTGAACGAATATGTGCAATACCAGTTTCTATATTCTTTTTCACACGACGTTTACGTGTATTAGTTTTGCGTGCCATGAAAAGTAACCTCCTTTACTAATTATTTTTTCTTGTTAGCTACTGTACGACGAGGTCCTTTACGCGTACGTGCATTGTTTTTTGTGTTTTGTCCACGAACAGGAAGACCACGACGGTGACGTAAACCACGGTATGAACCGATTTCCATTAAACGTTTGATGTTAAGGGAAATTTCACGACGTAGATCGCCTTCTACTTTTAACTTGTCAATGATATCACGAATTTTGTTTAATTCGTCTTCCGTTAAATCACGAACGCGAGTTTCTTCAGAGATACCAGCTTCTGCAAGAATTTTAATCGCTGTTTGTTTTCCAATACCATATATATATGTTAATGAGATAACAATTCGTTTGTCACGGGGAATATCTACTCCAGCAATACGTGCCATGCTTGAGTGCACCTCCTTCTATTTAGCCTTGTTTTTGTTTATGTTTAGGGTTTTCGCAAATAACCATAACTTTACCTTTTCTGCGGATAACTTTACACTTTTCGCAGATTGGTTTGACTGATGGTCTGACTTTCATTGCTATCTAACCTCCTTATACAGATCGGAGCGTAACCGGAATTATTTAAACCGGTATGTGATTCTGCCGCGAGTTAGATCATACGGGGAAAGCTCAACCGTAACTTTATCTCCAGGCAAAATGCGAATAAAGTGCATACGAATTTTACCGGATACATGAGCTAAAACAGTATGACCATTTTCTAATTCTACCTTAAACATTGCATTTGGCAAAGTCTCTTGTACTGTGCCTTCTACTTCAATTACATCGTCTTTCGCCATTAAAGTGATTCTCCCTTCTCTATGCGTGAACCTATTACAGGTACACATCTTTCCGTCAACTTTACTCCAGTCCAATTATCCTCAAAAGTCTTACAATTCTGCATCAAGTATTCACCATTTTTGTAGAACCAGGCTTTAACTGAGGACCTTATCAGCTGGACCGAAATGAGGATTTTATGGGTCCTCATGTAAGTCTTGACCGATTCCGTGACCGACATACTCTCAAAAAAAGAGAAGCAATTAGTCTCGACATAGGCTTGAATAGCATGGGAGATGTTTGAAAGGCGCACGCCTGGCATAGCTACTTTCTACCCTCTATATCACGACTCTTTAGGAAATCTACTAGAGTCGTTGCATTTCTTCAACAATTTTGCCGACCGGATATGTCCATGAAGATTACTTAAAACGTAATCGCCCAATTCAGGGAATACCAAGTGCAAGAACCTGATCGATAAATGTGTAAATGCCGTTGCGAAATCCATTATACCCTTTGTATGAAAGGAATGCACCATATTTAAACAGGAAGTTTTAAAATGGCAGGATTTCATAAATTATCAAGAATGATTATTTTTGCAATGGATCAAGTAGCACATCAATGTTTTCAAATACCTTATTAATATCTTGCTGTCCATTAATGTCGACCAAGTACCCTTTTTCTCCATAGAAATCAAGAAGTGGCTTAGTTTGTTTCAAATTCACATCTAAGCGATTTTGAACCGTTTCTTCATTATCGTCAGCACGTTGATATAAGTCTCCGCCGCAACGGTCACATACATCTTCTTTTGTTGGAGGATTGAAAACAAGGTGATATGTCGAACCGCAAGATTTGCAAATGCGACGACCTGTCAATCTTTCCATTAAGATGCTTTTATCAACATTGATATTAATTACAAAATTAATTTTTCGATCTAAATCAGCAAGAATGTTTTCAAGAGCTTCTGCTTGTGCCACAGTACGTGGGAAACCATCAAGTAGAAATCCTTTTACGCAATCTTCCTTGCTTAAACGCTCACGAACAATGCCGATGGTTACTTCATCAGGAACCAATTCGCCCTTATCCATGAATGATTTAGCCTTTAGACCTAATTCTGTTCCATCTTTGATAGCTGTTCGGAACATATCTCCAGTAGAAATATGAGGGATGTTATATTTTTCTACGATTTTTTCGGCTTGAGTACCTTTACCAGCACCCGGTAGCCCCATTAAAACTAGATTCAATGTTCTTCCCCCTCAAACTCTATAATGGGTAAAGGGAACATATCGTTCCCAGAACTCATTACTTTATAAAGCCTTTATAGTGTCTCTTCACTAGTTGCGCTTCTAGCTGTTTCATCGTATCAAGGGCAACCCCGACTACGATTAGCAAACTAGTTCCGCCAATCTGAGCAGATTGTGGAAGATCAGCAAGCTTTATGAAGAATACCGGTAAAACGGCAATGGCTGCTAAGAATAAAGAGCCAACGAACGTTAAGCGATATAAAACACTAGTTAAATATTCTTGTGTACTCTTACCTGGACGAATCCCTGGCACATAGCCACCTTGCTTTTTCAGATTCTCAGACATTTGCTCAGGATTAACCTGAATGAACGCATAAAAATATGAGAAGGCAATAATAAGAGCAACATATATGATCATGCCAATTGGCTTAGTATAATCAAGGTTTGTTGAAATCCAAGTAGTCACGCTATTCTTCCCGAAGAAAGAGGCGACCGTTGTTGGAGTGATAATAAATGCAGTTGCGAAGATTACCGGGATAACACCCGCAGCATTTACTTTCAATGGTAAATGGGTAGATTGGCCACCCATTTGCGTACGACCCACCGCAGCACGTTTGGCATATTGGATTGGAATCTTACGTAATGCTTGCTGAATGAAGATTACAGCAACCACGATTGCTAATACAGCTACTATGATAAGGATAATGGTTACAATTCGTAAGAATAGTTGGTCCCCAGCATTTTCAAACTGCTGTGCATAGATCTGATTGGCCGTATTAGGCAAACTAGATACAATACCAGCAAAGATAATAATGGAAATCCCATTACCGACACCTTTAGCAGTAATCAACTCTCCTAACCACAAAAGAAAAGCTGTTCCTGCCGTTAAGACAGTCGCAATAAGCAAGTATGTTGCAACCCCAGGAGATTCAATTAACGAGCCACCCGACATATTGTTAAATCCATAAGACATACCCAAAGCTTGGATAAATCCAAGGACAATAGTGAAGTAACGTGTAAATTGAGCCAATTTACGGCGCCCTGCCTCCCCTTGTTTCGACCATTCAGTGAACTTTGGAACAACGTCCATCTGTAATAGCTGTACGATGATTGATGCCGTGATATACGGCATGATCCCCATCGCCAAAATAGAGAAGTTTTGCAGTGCTCCGCCGCCAAAGGTATTTAAAAGACCGATGACGCTCATTTGGTCCTGTTCAGCAAGAAAACCGGCATTCACATGCGGTACAGGAATAAATGTACCGATGCGATAGACGATTAACATGAGAAGGGTAAAAATTATCTTATTTCTTATTTCACCCACGCGCATAAAATTGGAGATCGTGCGAAACATTAGATCACCTCTGTGTTACCGCCAGCAGCTTCGATAGCTTCTTTTGCAGTAGAAGAGAATTTGTGAGCTTTAACAGTAAGCTTTTTCTCAATGTTTCCTTTAGCAAGAATCTTGATTCCTGCTTTTTCTTTACTTACGATACCAGTCTCAAGTAAAAGAGCTGGAGTTACTTCAGTACCGTCTTCGAAAAGATTTAACGTATCAAGATTTACGATAGCATAGTCTTTACGGTTAACGTTGGTAAATCCACGTTTAGGCAAACGTCTGAATAGAGGAGTTTGACCCCCTTCAAATCCAAGGCGTACACCGCCGCCAGAGCGAGCGTTTTGTCCTTTGTGTCCTTTACCTGCTGTTTTACCGTTACCAGATCCAATACCGCGACCTTTACGTTTACGTTCTTTACGAGAACCTTCTGCAGATTTTAACTCATGAAGTTTCATGTTGGCACCTCCTTGTTAAGTTAAAAATTATTTTATTGTTCTTTTACAGTAACAAGATGAGATACTTTGGTAATCATACCACGAATCGCAGGGTTGTCATCTTGAACAACCGTTTGATGCATTTTGTGTAAACCCAAAGTGTTAACTGTAACACGTTGATCTTCAGGACGACCGATCAAGCTGCGAGTGAGGGTAATTTCTAATTTATTAGCCATTATACGATTTCCCTCCTTATCCTAACAGTTCTTGTACTGATTTACCACGTAACTTAGCTACGTCCTCAGCACGTTTTAATTGCTTCAATCCTTCGATTGTTGCACGAACCATATTAATAGGTGTGTTAGTACCTAATGATTTAGACAAGATATCACTAATTCCGCCTAATTCAAGGACCGCACGAACAGGACCACCAGCAATAACTCCTGTACCTTCAGAAGCTGGTTTCAAAAGAATGTGACCAGCGCCAAAGTGACCATTCACAAGGTGAGGAATTGTAGTTCCTACCATTGGTACAGTAATTAGATTTTTCTTAGCATCCTCAATAGCTTTACGGATTGCATCCGGAACTTCTTGAGCTTTACCAGTACCAAATCCAACATGACCGTTTTTATCACCTACAACAACTAGTGCAGTGAAACGGAAACGACGTCCGCCTTTAACAACTTTAGCTACACGGTTTACGGTAACTACGCGTTCTTCAAGTTCTAATTTATTAGGATCAATGCTACGCATCTGTATATGTCCCTCCTTATCCATTAAAATTCTAAGCCGTTTTCACGAGCAGCGTCAGCTAATGCTTTAACACGACCATGGAAGAGGTAACCACCGCGGTCAAATACCACAGCTTTTAAACCTTTTTCAATAGCACGTTTCGCAATAAGTTCGCCAACTTTTTGAGCTGCTTCAGCGTTGCTACCAGCTTCAATGCTAATCTCTTTATCAAGAGTTGAAGCACTTGCTAATGTTACGCCTTTTGCATCGTCAATCAATTGTGCGTAAATGTGTTTGTTTGAACGGAACACATTTAAACGAGGACGAGCTTCCGTTCCAGAAATCTTTGCACGTACACGTGCATGGCGTTTCTGACGAGTAGCATTTTTATCAAGCTTCGTAATCATTTACGTCACTCCTTTCGTTTACTTAAGCAGCATTACTTACCAGTTTTACCTTCTTTACGACGAACGAATTCGCCAACGTAACGGATACCTTTACCTTTATACGGTTCAGGTGGGCGAGTATCACGAATGTTAGCTGCAAGAGCACCTACACGTTCTTTACTAGCACCTTTAACGATTACTTTTGTATTAGAAGGAACTTCGACTTCAACGCCTGCTTCTGGTTCTATTTCTACAGGGTGAGAATATCCTACGTTAAGGATAAGCTTAGTACCTTGCTTTTGAGCACGGTACCCAACCCCAATAAGTTCTAGTGACTTTTCGAATCCTTTTGAAACTCCTTCAATCATGTTAGCGATAAGAGCGCGAGTAGTACCGTGTAAAGAACGGTGAGCTTTCTCGTCAGACGGGCGTGTAACAGTTACCACGTTCTCTTCAACAACGATTGTAAGATCAGGATTAAATGATCTAGTTAATTCACCTTTAGGGCCTTTAACAGTTACTTCACTTCCGTTTACAGTAACTGTTACGCCTGCAGGGATTTCAACAGGTTTTTTACCTATACGAGACATATTGTGCACCTCCATTCTTGTGAAAATGTATTACCAAACGTATGCTAAAACTTCTCCGCCAACTTGTTTAGAGCGAGCTTCCTTGTCTGTTAAAACTCCGTGAGAAGTAGAAACAATTGCGATACCTAAACCGTTTAGAACGCGTGGTACCTCTCCAGTTTTTGCATATACACGCAAACCAGGTTTGCTGATACGTTTAAGACCAGTGATAACACGTTCGTTGTTTGCACCGTATTTTAAGAAGATACGGATGATACCTTGTTTGTTGTCTTCGATTAATTCAAAGTCACGTACGAAGCCCTCACGCTTTAAGATCTCAGCAATTTCCTTTTTGATCTTTGAAGCAGGAACTTCTAGCTTTTCGTGACGAACCATATTCGCATTACGGATGCGAGTAAGCATATCTGCAATAGGATCTGTCATGACCATTTTATTTTACCTCCTTCCCAAACTCGGGTTTTACCAGCTAGCTTTTTTAACGCCAGGAATTTGTCCTTTATGTGCAAGTTCGCGGAAACAAATACGACATAGTTTAAATTTACGTATTACAGAATGTGGACGGCCGCAACGTTCGCAACGTGTATATTCTTGTACTTTAAACTTTTGTTCGCGTTTTTGCTTTACGATCATAGACTTTTTAGCCACGATTTCGCCTCCCTTTATTTAGAGATTACTTTTGGAACGGCATTCCAACTTGAGTAAGTAGTTCACGAGCTTCTTCGTCAGTGTTGGCAGTCGTTACGATAACGATATCCATACCACGAACTTTGCTCACTTTATCGTAATCAATCTCAGGGAAGATAAGTTGTTCTTTAATACCTAATGTATAGTTCCCACGTCCGTCAAAAGATTTCTTTGAAACGCCGCGGAAATCACGTACACGTGGTAAAGATACAGATACTAGCTTATCAAGGAATTGATACATACGTTCTCCACGTAGTGTAACCTTCGCTCCGATAGGCATACCTTCACGCAAACGGAATCCTGCGATTGATTTTTTAGCTTTAGTTATTACTGGTTTTTGACCAGCGATAAGTGTTAATTCTTCAACTGCTGTATCTAAAGCTTTTGAGTTAGATACTGCGTCACCAACACCCATGTTAATAACGATCTTTTCAATAGTTGGTACTTGCATTACTGATTGATAGTTGAATTTACCCATTAATGATGGTGTAATTTCGCTGTTATATTTTTCTTTAAGGCGGCTCATTGCTTCGTGTACCTCCCTTCATTTATGACTTATTTATCTAAAGATTCACCTGATATTTTAGCTACGCGTACTTTCTTGCCGTTTTCAATCTTATATCCAACACGAGTCGGTTTACCTGTTTTCGGATCAAGAGGCATTACATTGGATGCGTGAATAGCAGCTTCTCGGCTGATAATTCCACCTTGTGGATTAACTTGAGATGGCTTAGAGTGCTTTTTCACAATATTAATTCCTTCAACAAGCACACGATTTTGTTTCGGATATGCTTCAAGAATTGTTCCTTGTTTGCCTTTGTCCTTACCAGAGATGACTACGACTTTGTCACCTTTTTTAACATGCATTAGCTTGGCACCTCCTTGAAAGGCTTTACGAAATTTAACTATTATAAAACTTCTGGAGCTAGAGAAACGATCTTCATGAAACTGTTATCACGTAATTCACGAGCAACAGGTCCAAAAATACGAGTTCCACGTGGGCTCTTATCGTCACGGATAATTACACATGCGTTCTCATCGAAACGAATGTAAGAACCGTCAGGACGACGCATACCACGTTTTGTACGAACAACAACAGCCTTAACGACTTCACCTTTTTTAACAACGCCTCCAGGTGTTGCTTGTTTAACGGTACAAACTATAACATCGCCGATATTAGCATATTTACGTCCAGAACCACCTAGTACTTTAATAGCTAGAACTTCACGTGCACCTGAATTGTCAGCGACTTTTAAACGAGATTCTTGTTGAATCATGTACGGTACCTCCCTTCGGAATTAACTTAATCCGAACAAAATTAAATGATTACTGATTTTTCTACTACTTCTAGAAGACGGAAACGTTTTGTAGCTGAAAGTGGACGAGTTTCCATGATACGTACTACATCGCCTGCTTTAGCTTCATTCAGCTCGTCATGAGCTTTTAACTTTTTAGAGTATTTTACGCGTTTACCGTATAAAGAATGCTTTTTATAGGTTTCTACAACGACTGTTACGGTTTTATCCATTTTGTCGGATACTACGCGGCCAGTGTAGACTTTGCGTTGGTTGCGTTCGCTCATTATGCAAACCTCCATTCATTATCGATTAGTGACACCGATCTCTCTTTGACGAACAACTGTTTTCATACGAGCGATCGATTTGCGAACTTCACGGATGCGAGCTGTATTTTCAAGTTGTCCAGTAGCTAACTGGAAACGAAGATTAAATAGTTCTTCTTTAAGAGATTTTAGTTTTTGTTCAATTTCAGCAGTGGTTAGATCTTTGATTTCATTAGCTTTCATTTGTTTCACCACCAATTTCCTCTCTTTTTACAAACTTACATTTGATTGGAAGTTTGTGTGCTGCAAGGCGCAATGCTTCTCTTGCCACCTCTTCAGATACACCAGAGATTTCAAACAATACTTTGCCCGGTTTAACAACTGCTACCCAACCTTCAGGAGCACCTTTACCGGAACCCATCCGTACTTCAAGCGGCTTAGCAGTGTAAGGTTTGCTTGGGAAGATCTTGATCCAAACTTTACCTCCACGCTTCATGTAACGAGTCATCGCTACACGAGCTGCTTCGATTTGACGGTTAGTGATCCAGGAAGCTTCTTGAGCTTGAAGTCCAAATTCTCCGAAATGAACTTCACGTCCGCCTTTAGCCATCCCTCTCATCTTACCGCGATGTTCACGACGGTATTTTACGCGTTTTGGCAATAACATATTATTTTCCTCCTTCCTCAGATTTCTTCTTAGTAGGAAGAACTTCTCCACGGTAGATCCAAACTTTCACGCCTAGCTTCCCGTAAGTAGTATCTGCTTCAGCATGAGCATAATCTATGTCAGCACGAAGTGTGTGAAGTGGAACTGTTCCCTCGCTGTAGTGTTCAGCACGAGCAATATCTGCACCGCCAAGACGACCAGAAACTTGAGTTTTGATTCCTTTAGCGCCTGAACGCATTGTACGTTGAATAGCTTGTTTTTGAGCACGACGGAATGAAACACGATTTTCTAATTGACGAGCGATGTTCTCAGCAACCAATTTCGCATCAAGATCTGCTCTTTTGATTTCGATGATATTGATGTGAACTCTTTTGCCAGTTAATTGGTTTAATGCTTTACGAAGTGCTTCAACTTCAGTGCCGCCCTTACCGATAACCATACCTGGTTTAGCAGTATGAACTGATACATTGATGCGGTTAGCTGCACGTTCGATTTCAACCTTGGATACAGAAGCATCACTTAGACGTTTCGCGATATACTCACGAACTCTAAGGTCTTCATGCAAAAGAACTGCGTAGTCTTTATCAGCGTACCATTTGGATTCCCAATCACGGATGATCCCGATACGCATACCGACTGGATTTACCTTTTGACCCACAGATTACCCCTCCTTCTTTTCTGATACAACGATTGTAATATGACTAGTACGTTTGTTAATTGCACTCGCACGACCTTGAGCGCGAGGACGGAAACGTTTTAATGTTGGTCCTTCGTTAACGTATGCCTCTGAAACGACTAGGTTATTGATATCCATTTCGTAGTTATGTTCTGCATTTGCGATAGCAGATTTCAGAATTTTTTCTACGACTGGAGAAGCAGATTTTGGTGTTAAGCGAAGAATCGCTACTGCTTCACCTACTTGTTTTCCTCGAATTAAGTCTGCGACTAAACGCACTTTACGAGGAGCAATACGAACTGTTCTAGCGACAGCTTTTGCTTGCATGAGATGCCCTCCTCTCATTAACGTCTTGTTTTCTTGTCATCACTTGCGTGACCTTTATAAGTGCGTGTAGGCGCGAATTCGCCTAGTTTGTGACCTACCATGTCTTCTGTTACATAAACCGGCACATGCTTACGACCGTCATAAACAGCGATTGTATGTCCGATGAATTGCGGGAAGATTGTTGAGCGACGAGACCAAGTTTTTACTACCTGTTTCTTGTCTGCTTCATTTAATTTTTCAACTTTTACCAATAAATGATCATCAACAAAAGGCCCTTTTTTTAAGCTACGACCCATGCGAGTACCTCCCTTCGTGATCGTTCTACGGTCCGATTAATGAACCGTAGCTCAACCCCGTTATTTTTTACGACGACGAACGATAAATTTATCGGATTTATTTTTCTTCTTACGTGTTTTGAATCCAAGAGTTGGTTTACCCCAAGGAGACATTGGTGATTTACGTCCGATTGGTGCTTTACCTTCACCACCACCGTGTGGGTGATCATTCGGGTTCATTACTGATCCACGTACAGTTGGGCGTTTACCTAACCAACGATTACGACCAGCTTTACCAATGTTGATAAGTTCATGTTGTTCGTTACCAACTTGACCGATTGTAGCACGGCAAGTAGCAAGAATCATACGAACCTCACCAGAATTTAAACGTACAAGAACATAACGACCTTCTTTACCAAGTACTTGTGCAGATGTACCTGCAGAACGGACTAATTGTCCACCTTTTCCTGGTTTTAATTCGATGTTATGAATTACTGTACCAACTGGGATGTTAATTAGAGGAAGTGCGTTACCCACTTTAATATCGGCTTCTGGGCCAGACATAACTTCCAAACCTACTTCTAGGTTTTTAGGAGCTAGGATATAACGTTTTTCTCCATCAACGTAATTAATTAATGCAATGTTTGCAGAACGATTTGGATCGTACTCAATAGTAGCAACGCGTCCTGGTATACCATCTTTATTCCGTTTGAAATCGATGATACGGTATTGACGCTTGTGGCCGCCACCTTGATGACGAACTGTTAACTTACCTTGGTTATTACGGCCGCCTTTATTGTGTAAAGGAGCAAGTAATGATTTTTCGGGTTTGTCTGTAGTAATCTCAGCAAAATCCGAAGTTGTCATATTACGTCGACCGTTAGAGGTAGGTTTATACTTCTTAATCGCCATTTGTATTTCCCTCCTTCTCTAATGAATTAAGCTTCGAATAGCTCGATTTCTTTGCTGTCAGCAGTTAATTTAACAATAGCTTTACGGCGCTTGTTAGTATAGCCTGCATGTTTGCCCATGCGTTTGAATTTACCTTTGTAGTTCATGATATTTACCTTTTCAACTTTTACGCCGAAAACTTCTTGAACCGCATCTTTAACTTGAGTTTTGTTAGCTCTAACATCAACTTCAAAAGTATACTTCTTTTCAGCCATAGCGTCTGAAGAAGCTTCTGTGATTACGGGGCGCTTAATGATATCGCGTGCATCCATTATGCAAGCACCTCCTCTACTTTTTCGACAGCTGATTTAGTCAAGATCAATTTGTTGTGTGAAACAACATCAAGAACATTAAGACCAACAGCTTCAACCACAGTAACACCTGGGATGTTACGTGCAGAAAGAGCAACCTTCTCATCTAAACCGTCAGTAACGATCAACGTTTTAGTATCTACAGAAAGATTTTTTAGTACAGCTACAAATTCTTTCGTTTTTGGAGCTTCGAAAGTCAAGCTTTCAAGTACTAAGATGTTTTCTTCCAATGCCTTTGCAGACAATGCAGATTTAATAGCTAAGCGACGTACCTTTTTAGGCAACTTGTAAGAGTATGATCTTGGAGTTGGTCCAAAAACGATACCACCGCCACGCCATTGTGGAGAACGGATAGAACCTTGACGCGCACGTCCAGTTCCTTTTTGTTTCCAAGGTTTACGTCCACCGCCTGCAACTTCAGAACGGTTTTTAACTTTATGAGTTCCTTGACGTAAGGAAGCTCGTTGCATGATGATTGCTTCAAATAATACATGATTATTAGGTTCGATACCAAAGATGGATTCGTTTAGCTCGATGTCGCCAACTTGTGAACCTGTTTGGTTGAACAATGTAACTTTTGGCATTCTATTGCTCCTCCTTTCTCAGAAATTACTTTGCTTTAACAGCAGTTTTAACTTTGATCAGCGCTTTTCTAGCACCAGGTACATTACCTTTGACCAATAGTAGATTACGTTCAACATCAACTTTAACGATAGCTAAGTTTTGAACAGTAACTTGTTCCCCACCCATACGTCCTGGTAATAGTTTACCTTTGAATACGCGGTTTGGAGCAACAGGACCCATTGAACCTGGGCGACGGTGGTAACGAGAACCATGAGTCATCGGTCCGCGAGATTGTCCGTGGCGTTTAATAGCACCTTGGAAACCTTTACCTTTTGAAATTCCTATTACATCTACTAAATCGCCTTCAGCGAAAATACTAACATTGACTTCTTGACCGATCTCGTATGAAGCAAGATCCGTTCCGCGGAATTCGCGAATGAAGCGCTTAGGAGTAGTATTTGCTTTTTCAACGTGTCCCTTTTCAGGTTTGTTAGAAAGCTTTTCGCGTTTGTTTTCAAAACCAACTTGAATTGCTTCATAACCGTCAGTTTCAACAGTTTTCTTTTGAAGTACTACATTGTTAGCAGCTTCGATTACTGTTACCGGGATAAGTTCGCCATTTTCAGCAAAAACTTGAGTCATACCGATTTTTCTTCCTAAGATTCCTTTGGTCATAAGTCACACCTCCTAGAGTAATTGTTCTTATTATATAAATTATAATTTAATTTCGATGTCAACGCCTGACGGTAAATCTAAACGCATCAATGAATCAACTGTTTGCGGAGTTGGATTAACGATATCGATTAGACGTTTATGCGTACGCATTTCGAATTGTTCGCGAGAGTCTTTGTATTTATGAACCGCACGAAGGACCGTATAGATAGATCTTTCAGTTGGCAATGGAATTGGACCAGCAACAGTCGCACCAGAACGTTTTGCAGTTTCAACAATTTTCTCAGCAGATTGATCAAGGATTCTGTGATCATATGCTTTCAAACGAATACGAATTTTTTGTTTTGCCATAATTTTCCCTCCTTTTCGCCTATTTTATAAAATAGACCTTCTCAATGGAAATTTCCCACACACTCGCCATGGCAAAGCGGCCGGGTGTGTCAGCAACCTTCCATATCATCGCAGTCAAAGACCAACATTGTCTATTATACATAACACACAAGTTAAATGCAAGTTAAACTTAAATCTTTCTTGTGCAACACACTTTTATTATTATACATACAATCTTTAGGATTTACAAGTAGATTCTATATCTCTATTTCTAACCAGTTTCTTCTATTATAATCCTAAAGGCAAAAAAAAGAAGCAGACGGCGTCCCATCTGCTTCTTCCGGAAGGCGTCCCTTCCAATATTCGATTTAGAATCGATTATTCTTGGATTGTAGCAACTACACCAGCGCCTACAGTACGTCCACCCTCACGGATAGAGAATTTAGTACCTTCTTCGATAGCGATAGGAGCGATAAGTTCTACTGACATTTCAATGTTATCTCCAGGCATAACCATTTCTACGCCTTCAGGAAGGTTACAAATACCAGTTACGTCAGTTGTACGGAAGTAGAACTGCGGACGGTAGTTTGTGAAGAATGGAGTATGACGTCCACCTTCTTCTTTAGAAAGAACATAAACTTCAGCTTTGAATTTGCTGTGTGGAGTGATTGTATTTGGCTTAGCAAGTACTTGTCCACGTTGGATATCTTCACGAGCAACACCACGAAGTAGAGCTCCGATGTTGTCACCAGCTTCAGCATAATCAAGAAGTTTACGGAACATTTCAACACCAGTTACAGTTGTTGGTTTTGCTTCGTCGTTGAAACCGATGATGTCTACAACGTCACCAACTTTAACTTGTCCACGTTCAACACGTCCTGTAGCAACTGTTCCACGACCAGTGATTGAGAATACATCCTCAACTGGCATCATGAATGGTTTGTCAGTGTCACGAGTTGGTTCTGGAATGTACTCGTCAACAGCAGCCATTAATTCATGAATTTTTTCTTCCCAAGCAGCATCTCCTTCAAGAGCTTTAAGAGCAGAACCTTTGATAACTGGAACGTCATCGCCAGGGAAATCGTATTCAGAAAGAAGATCACGAATTTCCATTTCTACTAATTCAAGAAGTTCTTCGTCATCAACCATGTCGCATTTGTTCATGAATACAACTAGGAAAGGAACACCAACTTGTTTAGAAAGAAGGATGTGCTCACGAGTTTGAGGCATTGGGCCATCAGCAGCAGAAACTACTAAGATACCACCATCCATTTGTGCAGCACCAGTGATCATGTTTTTAACATAGTCAGCATGTCCTGGGCAGTCAACGTGTGCATAGTGACGAGTAGCTGTTTCGTACTCAACGTGTGCAGTAGAGATTGTGATACCACGTTCTCTTTCTTCTGGTGCACCATCAATTTGGTCATACGCGCGTGCTTCTGCTCCACCAGCTTTAGCAAGTACAGTAGTGATTGCAGCAGTTAGAGTTGTTTTACCATGGTCAACGTGTCCAATTGTTCCAACGTTAACATGCGGTTTTGAACGATCATATTTAGCTTTTCCCATTAGGAATTCCTCCTTAAAAATATAAAAATAGTTTAAGTATATAAGGGCTGTGAAAGAAGATAAATTCTTCCAACACAGCTTACATAAGTAGTTATACTTTAATAAGAGATGAAAATCAATTATTCACCTTTATTTTTTTTGATGATTTCTTCAGAAATGCTCTTAGGTACTTCTTCATAGTGATCGAAGTGCATAGAGAATGTTCCGCGTCCTTGAGTGTTTGAACGTAATGAAGTTGCATAACCGAACATTTCGGATAGTGGAACCATCGCTTTAACCATTTGAGTGTTTCCGCGAGCTTCCAAACCTTCTACGCGTCCACGACGAGATGTAATATCTCCCATGATATCGCCTAGGTAATCTTCAGGGATTACAACTTCCACTTTCATGATAGGTTCAAGGATAACCGGCTTACATTTTGAAGCAGCATTTTTAAGCGCCATTGATGCAGCGATTTTAAATGCCATTTCATTGGAGTCAACGTCATGGTAAGATCCGTCGAATAATTTTGCTTTAATATCAACTAATGGGTAACCAGCAAGTACTCCACGGTCAAGTGAATCAACTAATCCAGCTTGTACTGCAGGAATATACTCACGAGGTACTACACCACCGACGATAGCATTTTCAAATTCGAATCCTTTACCTTCTTCGTTTGGTCCAAATTCAATCCAAACGTGTCCGAATTGTCCACGTCCACCAGATTGACGAACGAATTTACCTTCAACTTTAGCTGAACCACGGAAAGTTTCACGGTAAGCAACTTGAGGAGCACCTACGTTAGCTTCCACTCTGAATTCACGACGCATACGGTCAACAAGGATGTCCAAGTGAAGTTCACCCATACCAGCGATAATTGTTTGACCAGTTTCTTGGTCAGTATGCGCACGGAATGTTGGATCTTCGTCTTGAAGCTTTTGTAAAGCTTGAGACATTTTGTCTTGGTCTGCTTTCGATTTTGGTTCAACAGAAAGTGAGATAACTGGTTCTGGGAATACCATTGATTCAAGGATAACTTGATCCTTATCATCACATAGTGTATCACCAGTAGTCGTATCTTTCAAACCAACAGCTGCAGCGATATCCCCAGCATATACTGTAGAAATCTCTTCACGGCTGTTTGCATGCATTTGAAGGATACGTCCAATACGTTCACGTTTACCTTTTGTTGAGTTGATTACATATGATCCAGATTCTAATGTACCAGAGTACACACGGAAGAATGTAAGCTTACCAACATAAGGGTCTGTCATAACTTTAAACGCTAAAGCAGAGAACGGTTCAGAATCATCTGAGTGACGTTCTACTTCTTCTTCAGTATCCGGAAGAGTACCTTTGATTGCAGGTACGTCTAATGGAGATGGAAGGAAGTCAATAACGTTATCAAGCATTAATTGAACACCTTTATTTTTGAACGCTGAACCACAGATAACTGGGAAGAATTCAACATTAACGGTTGCAGTACGGATAGCAGCTTTTAATTCAGCAATGCTGATTTCTTCGCCACCAAGGTATTTTTCCATTAAGTCTTCATTAACTTCAGCCACCGCTTCGATTAATTTCTCACGGTACTCTTCAGCTAATTCAAGGTGTTCTGCAGGAATTTCACCAACAGTGATATCAGTTCCTAAATCATTTGAGTAGAAATGAGCTTTCATTTCAATTAAGTCAATGATAGCGGAAAAATTATCTTCAGCACCAATTGGTAATTGGACCGGATGAGCGTTTGCTTGCAAACGATCGTGGATAGTTCCTACTGAATAAAGGAAATCCGCACCGATTTTGTCCATTTTGTTAACGAATACGACACGTGGTACACCGTATGTTGTAGCTTGGCGCCAAACTGTTTCAGTTTGAGGCTCAACACCTGATTGGGCATCAAGTACAGCTACAGCTCCATCAAGTACACGTAGAGAACGTTCAACTTCAACTGTGAAGTCTACGTGTCCCGGTGTATCAATGATGTTTACGCGGTGACCTTTCCACTGTGCAGTTGTTGCAGCGGATGTGATCGTGATTCCACGTTCTTGTTCTTGCTCCATCCAGTCCATTTGTGAAGCACCTTCGTGTGTTTCACCAATTTTGTGGATTTTACCAGTATAGTAAAGAACGCGTTCTGTTGTAGTCGTTTTACCAGCATCAATATGTGCCATGATACCGATATTACGAGTATTTGCTAAGGAGAACTCTCTTGCCATTTGTCTTTCTCCTTCCTATTATAAGGATTTTATTGTTATTGATCTTACCAGCGATAGTGAGCAAATGCTTTGTTAGCTTCTGCCATTTTGTGCGTATCTTCACGTTTCTTAACAGCTGCTCCAGTGTTGTTTGCAGCATCCATGATTTCGAAAGCTAAACGCTCTTCCATCGTTTTTTCTCCACGAAGGCGAGAGTAGTTTACTAACCAACGAAGACCTAGAGTTGATTTACGGTCTGGACGTACCTCAACTGGTACTTGGTAGTTAGCTCCACCCACACGGCGTGCTTTTACTTCTAATACAGGCATGATGTTTTTAAGTGCTTGATCAAACACTTCGATTGGCTCATTGCCAGTACGTTCTTTAATTAACTCAAATGCAGAGTAAAGTATTTTTTGTGATTTTCCTCTTTGTCCATCAACCATTAATTTGTTGATTAAGCGAGTCACAAGTTTAGATTTATAAATTGGATCTGGTAATACATCTCTTTTTGTTACGGGTCCTTTACGAGGCATTATATTTCCTCCTTTCTCGGATTATTTTTTTGCTGCTTTCGGACGCTTAGTACCGTATTTAGAACGGCTTTGCATACGATTGTTAACTCCTGCTGTATCAAGAGCACCACGTACGATATGGTAACGTACCCCTGGTAAATCCTTTACACGTCCACCGCGGATTAGTACCACGCTGTGTTCTTGTAAGTTGTGACCGATACCTGGGATATAAGCTGTTACCTCGATACCGTTAGTTAAACGTACACGCGCATATTTACGTAAAGCGGAGTTTGGTTTTTTCGGTGTCATAGTTCCCACACGAGTACAAACACCACGTTTTTGCGGAGATGATACGTTAGTTTGTGCTTTCTTAAAGCTGTTGTAGCCTTTGTTAAGTGCTGGAGAGTTAGATTTAACCTCTTTAGACTCGCGTCCTTTACGCACTAATTGATTAATAGTAGGCATTACATTTTTCCTCCCTTCGCAATTTCATGTCTAGTACCACACATCCAGGTGGTTCATAAATGGGTAAAAACAAAGTCCTTGCAAATAGTATTGCAAAAACATTTTTACTTTTTAATGGCAACAGTTGCTGCTCCGACATCAATACCACATGCTTTTCCAAGCATTTTCATCGAATCAACATATGTGATAGGAACATCCACTAGTTTAGCGGTCTCAACAACACGCCCAGTCAAGTATATATCTGCATCATCAGCGATGATAACTTCTTGAATTAAATTGTTCTTCAAAGCTCTAACTGTTTGTTTCGTTCCTATAACCACTGACTTTGCCTGTATTACTTTTTCATAAGACATGGTCCATATCCTCCAAAGTTACAGGGTAACATAGGAGCACCTTTGCTATAGTATCATTTTTAGTCAGATGCTGTCAACTTGTTTCAAAAAATTATTTAAGCAAAAGGTTTTCCAGTTAAATCATTCTATAGGTTTTTAAGTCTACCAAATTGGTTCTATCATAACTAATTTTTTACTGATTACTCTTTATTAATAAAAAGAAACCAGCTCATTTAATCCGAACCTCAATCCCCCAATATCGTTAGGGGGATCAAGTTCTTCAGTATTTATATGAGCTGGGTCTAATTATCCTTTAGTCAACCGATACTGTCTCAGGATTCTCTACGACAACAGGGTTAGCTTTTCTGTAGCGAGGCATACCTGTTCCAGCTGGAACAAGTTTACCGATGATAACATTTTCTTTCAGTCCAAGCAATTCGTCGCGTTTTCCTTTAATTGCTGCATCAGTCAATACTCTAGTTGTTTCTTGGAATGATGCTGCAGACAAGAAGGAATCCGTTTCAAGTGATGCTTTTGTAATTCCTAGTAATACAGGACGACCTGTAGCAGGTAGCTTGCTGGTTAGCAATGCGTTTGTGTTTGCCACGGTGAACTGGTTAACATCCAATAGCGTACCTGGAAGAACTTCAGTTTCCCCTGCGTCAAGAACACGAACTTTACGCATCATTTGTCTAACCATAACCTCGATATGTTTATCGCCGATTTCTACCCCTTGCATCCGGTATACTTTCTGTACTTCATGAAGTAGGTATTCCTGAACAGTAAGAACATCCGTAACTTTCAACAATTCTTTAGGATCGATAGAACCCTCTGTTAACTCCTCGCCTCGACGAACGAAAGTATCAACAGACACTCTTAAACGCGCTGTGTATGGCGCTGTATAAGTACGTGATTCAACCGCACCTTGGACCACGATTTCTTGTTGTTTATCGCGGATTTCATTGATTGAAACGATAGTTCCCTCAATTTCAGAAATAACTGCTTGACCTTTAGGGTTTCTCGCTTCAAATATTTCTTGGATACGAGGTAAACCTTGAGTAATATCGTCTCCGGCAACCCCACCTGTATGGAATGTACGCATTGTTAACTGAGTACCAGGTTCACCGATTGATTGGGCAGCAATGATACCAACTGCTTCTCCCACTTCAACTTCCTGACCGGTAGCCAAGTTACGTCCGTAACATTTCTTACATACACCATGACTGGTGTTACATGTAAAGGCAGAGCGAATCCATGCAGTTTCAATACCTAGAGATGCAATATAAGCTGCTAGATCCTCAGTGATAAGGTCATTTTCAGCCACAATTACTTCATCTGTTTCTGGATGTCTAATGGCTTTTCTTGCATATCGGCCAATTAAACGTTCTTCAAGATGCTCGATTATTTCTGTTCCCTCTCTCAAGGCAGAAATTTTCAAGCCGCGGTCTGTTCCACAGTCATCATCACGGATGATAACATCTTGGGCTACGTCTACTAGACGACGTGTAAGGTAACCAGAATCGGCAGTTTTAAGGGCTGTATCGGCAAGACCTTTACGAGCACCATGTGTAGAGATAAAGTACTCTAACACTGTTAAACCTTCACGGAAACTTGATTTGATCGGTAATTCGATGATACGTCCAGCCGGGTTGGCCATCAGTCCACGCATACCCGCAAGCTGCGTGAAGTTGGAAGCATTACCACGGGCACCGGAGTCACTCATCATGAAGATCGGATTGCGTCGGTCAAGAGATTTCATCAGTTTAGACTGAATAGTATCTTTTGCTGCGCTCCAGATCGAAATGACGCGATCATAACGCTCATCTTCGGTAATTAGACCACGTCTAAATTGTTTTAGGACGTTATCCACTTTTGTTTGAGCTTCCGTAATGATTTCTTGTTTTTCTTTTAATACAACAATATCAGCTACACCAACAGTGATACCTGCTTTTGTCGAATATTTGAATCCAAGATTTTTCATCCGGTCAAGCATTTTAGATGTTTCGGTGATTTTGAAACGTTTAAACACTTCCGCAATGATATTACCAAGAATTTTCTTCTTGAATGGATCAATAGCTGGTTGTGCTTTAATCAATTCAGGGATATTAGCGCCTTTTTCCACGAAATATTTCTCTGGAGTTTTAGTTTCCAAGTTATAACGTGTAGGTTCGTTAATATATGGGAATGATTTTGGCAAAATTTCATTAAAGACCAATTTACCAACGGTAGTGATTAGAAGCTGGCTGTTTTGTTCTTCCGTGAACGTTTCATTATTCAGTGATGATGCATGCACTGCGCAACGAGAATGTAAGTGAACATAACCATTTTGGTATGCAAGCAACGCTTCACTAGTATCTTTAAAGATCATACCTTCACCGATAGCGCCTTCTCTTTCTAATGTTAGGTAGTAGTTACCTAATACCATATCTTGAGAAGGAGTAACGACTGGTTTTCCATCTTTAGGATTCAAGATGTTCTGGGCAGCAAGCATTAGCATACGTGCTTCAGCTTGAGCTTCAGAAGATAAAGGAACGTGGACGGCCATTTGGTCACCATCAAAGTCAGCGTTATATGCTGTACATACTAACGGATGCAAACGAATTGCACGGCCTTCAACCAATGTTGGCTCAAACGCTTGAATACCAAGTCTATGAAGAGTTGGTGCACGGTTAAGTAATACTGGATGCTCCCTAATGACTTCTTCAAGTACATCCCAAATCTCAGGAGATAGTCGTTCAATTTTTCGTTTTGCAGATTTGATGTTATGAGCTAATCCTCTTTGAACGAGTTCCTTCATAACGAATGGTTTGAATAATTCAATCGCCATCTCTTTCGGCAGACCACATTGGTACATTTTCAGGTTAGGACCAACTACGATTACAGAACGACCAGAGTAATCGACACGTTTACCAAGAAGGTTCTGACGGAAACGACCTTGTTTACCTTTTAACATGTGTGATAAAGATTTCAATGGGCGGTTACCCGGACCAGTTACTGGGCGACCACGACGTCCATTATCGATTAAAGCGTCAACGGCTTCTTGAAGCATACGCTTTTCATTTTGGACGATAATGCTTGGAGCGCCAAGATCAAGCAATCTTTTCAAACGATTGTTACGGTTAATAACACGACGATATAGATCATTTAAGTCAGATGTCGCAAAACGACCGCCATCTAATTGAACCATTGGACGAAGTTCTGGTGGTATAACTGGAAGCACATCAAGAATCATCCATGAAGGCTCGTTACCAGAATTACGGAAGGCTTCTAATACTTCCAAGCGTTTGATTGCACGAGTTCTACGTTGTCCTTGAGCTGTCTTAAGCTCTTCTTTCAACGTTTCTACTTCTTTTTCCGTATCAATGTCTTGTAAAAGTTTTTTAATAGCTTCCGCACCCATTGCAGCTTGGAACTTCTTACCGTATTTTTCACGGTATGTACGATATTCTTTTTCAGAAAGAAGTTGTTTCTTTTCTAAAGTTGTATCGCCAGTTTCAGTTACCACATAAGATGCGAAGTAAATAACTTCTTCTAATGCCCGTGGAGACATATCCAGGACAAGACCCATACGACTCGGAATTCCTTTGAAATACCAAATATGTGAAACTGGTGCTGCCAGCTCAATATGACCCATTCGTTCACGACGGACTTTAGCACGCGTGACTTCAACCCCACAACGGTCACAAACTACGCCTTTATAACGAACACGTTTATATTTACCACAGTGACATTCCCAGTCCTTTTGAGGTCCGAAAATTCTCTCACAGAATAAACCGTCTTTTTCTGGTTTTAACGTACGATAGTTGATTGTTTCTGGTTTTTTAACTTCCCCATGAGACCAAGAACGAATCTTGTCTGGTGAAGCAAGACCAATTTTCATATACTCAAAATTATTAACATCTAACAAGGGGCCTACCTCCCTTTTAATCTCCAGGTTTTACCCTGATTGCCTTCATTCATTCGGGCAATCTAAACCGGATGATGGGTGATTGAATCAATAAGACTCCGACAAGGCAGCAGGATCTTTAAAGAAAAACCTTGCTGCCAGTCAGAGCTGATAATATATAGATTGATTTATTTAAATTATTTACTCTTTTGATGGTGCTCCTGCTTCAGTAGCAACCATATCTTTTGTTTCTGCATCTAGGCTTAATTTGTCTGACTGATTAGGGTCTTCTTCATCTTCTAAATCACGCATTTCAATTTCGCGGTCTTCAGCATTCATGATTTTAACATCTAATCCTAAGCTTTGAAGTTCCTTAATCAATACTTTGAATGACTCAGGGACACCAGGCTCAGGGACATTTTCGCCTTTGACAATCGCTTCGTATGTTTTCACACGGCCCACGACATCATCTGATTTAACGGTAAGGATTTCTTGTAATGTATAAGCAGCTCCATATGCTTCAAGTGCCCATACTTCCATCTCACCAAAACGTTGTCCACCGAATTGCGCTTTACCACCAAGTGGTTGTTGCGTAACAAGGGAGTAAGGTCCAGTTGAACGAGCATGAAGTTTATCATCAACCATATGTGCAAGTTTAATCATGTACATGACACCAACAGACACACGGTTATCGAACGCTTCACCTGAACGGCCATCGTAAAGTACCGTTTTTGCATCACGTGACATACCAGCTTCTTCAATCGTACTCCAAACGTCTTCCTCAGTAGCTCCATCAAATACCGGTGATGCTACGTGAATGCCTAGTGCACGGGCTGCCATACCTAAGTGAAGCTCAAGTACCTGACCGATATTCATACGGGAAGGTACACCCAGTGGGTTTAACATGATGTCAACCGGTGTTCCATCAGGCATGTAAGGCATATCTTCTTCAGGAAGGATCCTTGAGATTACACCTTTGTTACCATGACGTCCGGCCATTTTATCGCCTTCATGTATTTTACGTTTTTGAACGATATATACACGTGCAAGTTGATTTACACCAGGTGGTAGCTCGTCGCCATCTTCTCTGTTAAACACTTTAACATCGAGGACGATTCCGCCGCCGCCGTGGGGAACACGCAATGATGTATCCCGTACTTCGCGCGCTTTTTCACCAAAGATTGCATGTAAGAGACGTTCTTCCGCCGTTAGTTCCGTTACCCCTTTAGGAGTTACTTTACCTACTAGAAGGTCACCGTCTTTTACTTCAGCACCGACACGGATTATTCCACGCTCATCAAGGTTGCGAAGCGCATCTTCTCCGACGTTCGGAATATCACGAGTGATTTCTTCAGGTCCCAATTTCGTATCGCGAGACTCAGATTCATATTCTTCAATATGGATGGAAGTGTACACATCATCTTTAACTAGACGTTCACTCATGATGATGGCATCTTCATAGTTGTATCCATCCCAAGTCATGAAGGCAACTAATACATTTCGTCCAAGTGCTAATTCACCTTTTTCCATTGAAGGACCATCGGCAAGAATTTCACCTTTGACAACATTGTCACCAACACTAACGATAGGACGTTGGTTATAACACGTTCCTTGGTTAGAACGAATGAATTTTAATAAACGGTATTTATCAAGGTTTCCTTTTACTTGTTGACCGTCAACCTCACTTACCCGGCGTACCCATACTTCACGTGATTCCACGTGTTCGACGATACCAGGGTGTTTACAGATGACAGCTGCCCCAGAGTCTTTCGCTGAAACATATTCCATACCTGTTCCAACTCTTGGTGCCTCTGGTTGTAATAAAGGTACTGCTTGACGTTGCATGTTCGCTCCCATTAGGGCACGGTTGGAGTCATCATTTTCCAAGAAAGGAATACATGCTGTCGCTGCAGATACGACTTGTTTAGGCGATACGTCCATATAATCTACGCGGTCACGCGGAACAACGGTATTTTCACCGCGGAAACGTGCAACAACCATATCATCAAGGAATGTTCCATCATCGGATAGACGAACATTCGCTTGGGCAACTACGTAGTTATCTTCTTCATCAGCCGTTAAGTAATCGATTTTGCTCGTAATTTTCCCTGTCTCATGGTCAACACGTCGGTATGGTGTTTCAATGAATCCATAAGGGTTAACCTTTGCAAAACTTGATAGGGAGTTAATCAATCCAATATTCGGTCCCTCAGGCGTTTCAATCGGACACATACGGCCATAGTGGGAGTAATGAACGTCACGTACTTCGAAACCAGCACGCTCACGAGTCAAACCACCAGGTCCCAATGCAGATAGACGACGTTTATGCGTCAATTCGGCCAATGGGTTCGTTTGGTCCATAAATTGTGAAAGCTGTGAGCTACCAAAGAATTCTTTAATGGATGCTATAACAGGACGAATGTTAATCAATTGCTGTGGAGTGATCGTATTCGTGTCTTGAATAGACATTCTTTCACGCACGACACGCTCCATACGAGATAAACCAATTCTGAATTGGTTTTGCAGCAATTCACCAACGGAACGCAGACGACGATTTCCTAGATGGTCAATATCATCTGTAATTCCCACGCCATGAAGCAAGTTAAAGAAATAGCTAATAGAAGAGATGATATCAGCTGGAGTAATGTTTTTAACCTGATCGGTTACATACGCATTACCAATGATATTGATCACTTTTTCGCCTTCAGCGTCATTTGGAGCAAAGACTTTGATTGGTTGAAGAAGGGTTTCTTCTTCTACTACGCCACCAGACGGGTGGAACGTTTTAAAACCGATTCCTGCTTCAAGATGAGGCAGAATTTTATCAAGTGTCCTTCTATCAAGCAAAGTACCCTTTTCAACAATGATTTCCCCTGTTTCAGGATCGATTAAAGTCTCGGCGATCTTTTGTCCGAATAGACGATTCTTGATATGCAGTTTTTTGTTGATTTTATAGCGACCTACGTTAGCTAGATCATAACGTTTTGGATCGAAAAAGCGGGATACTAGTAGACTTTTCGCGTTATCGACTGTAGGTGGTTCACCCGGGCGAAGACGTTCATAGATTTCTAGCAATGCTTTTTCTACACTCTCCGTGTTGTCTTTTTCAAGAGTGTTGCGAAGATACTCATTATCACCGATTAAATCAATGATCTCTTGATCAGTTCCAAAGCCCAATGCACGCATCAATACCGTGATAGGTAATTTCCTAGTGCGGTCGATTCGAACATAAACTACATCCTTGGCATCTGTCTCATATTCAAGCCATGCACCACGGTTAGGAATAACGGTCGCAGAGAAACCTAGCTTACCGTTCTTATCCATTTTCCCATTATAGTAAACACTCGGTGAGCGTACTAATTGGGATACGATTACACGTTCAGCACCATTGATGACAAACGTGCCCGTTTCAGTCATAAGTGGGAAGTCACCCATGAATACATCCTGGTCTTTTACTTCCCCTGTTTCTTTGTTAACAAGGCGCACTTTCACACGAAGTGGTGCAGAATACGTAACATCGCGTTCTTTTGTTTCTTCAACAGAATACTTCGGTTCAGCAAGGCTGTAATCGATGAATTCTAATGACAAATTACCTGTAAAATCCTCAATAGGAGAAATGTCCTGGAACATTTCTTTTAAACCTACATCTAAAAACCATTGATAAGAAGCCGTTTGAATTTCAATCAGATTCGGAAGATCCAAAACCTCACTGATTCTTGCATAACTTCTACGTTGGCGGTGTCGTCCATACTGAACAAGTTGACCTGTCAACTGATTCACCCCTTAAATCAAGCGTTATAAGGATCTATTTGCCACGGAAAAAAGCAATCTAATCCATAGACAAAAAGAAAATGGTTTTTATTTTAAAAACCACTATTTCTCATAAAACGAACTATTATTTATATATTTTTCCCATATTATCCATTGGTTATACACCAATGGTATAAAAATTGCATAGTAACGGAATTATATATATGCATTTTATAATACTAACATAGCGAAAATTTAGAGTCAAACTTTTTTGGATAATAGTATGTAGTAGCCTTTTTTCTTTACAGCCACTTCGACATTACCAAATAACAGCTCTAGTTTATCCATGGCGGAAGGAGCGCCTTGCTTTTTTTGAATGACAACCCATAGTTCTCCACCAGTCACCAAACTTCGATAACTTTCTTCTAGAATTTCGTGGACTACACTTTTACCTGCGCGAATGGGAGGGTTCGTAAGAATTGCAGCGAATTGTTTAGATCCTACCTTTTCAAAACGGTCGCTTTCGTACACTTTAACATTAGCGATTCCGTTTGTAGCGGCATTTTCCTTCGATAATTCAACTGCCCGGCTATTTATATCTATCATTTCTACCGTTCTTTCGGGATAAGCCGCAGCAATTGATATTCCAATGGGGCCATAACCGCAACCAACATCAAGAATATTCCCTTTTACAGCTTTATTAAGATTGAAGGATTCTATCAAAAGACGAGAACCAAAATCAACTTCTTTTTTTGAAAAAACACCATTATCACTTTTAAAGTGGAATGTGCGTCCTTTTAATACAAAATCCCAAAATTTAGGATTGCTTTCGACATCCGGTTTTTGTGAGTAGTAATGCTCTGTCAGAGTCATCTCCCCCTATCAGAAAGGAATATTGAAGATTTAACGAGAGAAGAGATATGAAGAATGGATACTTACCTGTCATAAAGTTTGTACATCTTTACTAAATCGTCTACCATTTTTCTTTAAAAATGAAGAGAAAAAAGCTCGCCAGTGATAGCGAGCTTTTTGTTTATGCAAGATTACTTAACTTCAACGCCAGCTCCAACTTCTTCAAGTTTAGCTTTAAGTTCTTCAGCTTCCTCTTTAGAAACGCCTTCTTTGATTGCTTTTGGAGTGTTATCAACAACTTCTTTCGCTTCTTTAAGTCCAAGACCAGTTGCTTCACGAACAGCTTTGATAACTTTGATTTTTGAATCTCCAGCAGATGTAAGAACTACATCAAACTCAGTTTTTTCTTCAGCAGCAGCGCCACCAGCAGCAGCTACAGCTACAGGTGCAGCAGCAGTTACGCCAAATTCTTCTTCGATTGCTTTTACAAGGTCGTTTAATTCTAAAACAGTCATGTTTTTAACTGCTTCAATGATTTGATCTTTAGTCATTGTTATTTCCTCCTCGAAATGGTTGGTTTTTTTTTGAATCAATAGGCAAGATAAGCGGTTAGCTTACGCGCCTTGTTCTTCTTTTTGTTCTGCAACTGCTTTTGTAGCAAGAGCAAGACCGCGCATAGGTGCTTGTAGCACACTTAGCAACATTGAAAGTAGGCCTTCGCGTGAAGGTAGTTCTGCAAGAGCTTTAATGTCTTCAGCAGATGCTACGTTTCCTTCGATAACTCCAGCTTTGATTTCTAACGCTTCATGTTTTTTCGCAAAATCGTTAAGGATTTTAGCTGGCGCAATAACATCTTCATTTGAGAATGCAATTGCGTTTGGTCCTGTTAAAGATTCGTTTAAAGAGCTAAGTTCAGCACTTTCAGCAGCACGACGAGTTAAAGAGTTTTTGTAAACCTTGAACTCAACGCCAGCATCACGAAGTTGCTTACGAAGTTCTGTTAATTCAGCAACAGTCAATCCACGGTAGTCAACAACAACTGTGGATTTGCTAGCTGTTAATTTACCAGTAATCTCAGCAACGATAGTTTGCTTTTGTTCAATAATTGCGTTCATCCTTACACCTCCTGTAGATTTGCTTGAAAACATTTATACCGTTTCAAAGAAAAAGCCTTCATCTCTAATACAGACATGAAGGCAGTAATTTCAAAGGTCATAGTCAACGACTATTTTTATCGAATTACCTCGGCAGGGAATTAAGCTCTTGTGGAGCACCTACTGTCTTCGGTACAAATGATATTCATTTATCACAACAAAACATATTATAACAACAATAGTTTTGGAATGTCAAATTATTTATTGAAAGAAGAAGAATCAACTTTCACACCAGGGCCCATTGTAGTCGTTACAGAAATATTCTTCATGTAAGTTCCTTTAGCAGCCGCAGGTTTAACTTTCATTAATGTATCAAAGATAGTAGTGAAGTTTTCCACTAGTTTAGCATCTTCGAAAGATACTTTACCGATTGGAGCATGGACGTTACCAGCTTTATCTACGCGGTATTCAACTTTACCTGCTTTGATCTCATTAACAGCTTTCGTTACATCAAATGTAACTGTGCCAGTTTTAGGGTTTGGCATTAAGCCTTTAGGTCCTAATACGCGACCAAGTTTACCAACTTCACCCATCATGTCAGGAGTCGCAACGATTACGTCGAATTCGAACCATCCTTGTTGGATTTTGTTGATGTAGTCAGATTCGCCAACGAAGTCAGCACCAGCAGCTTCAGCTTCTTTTGCTTTTTCGCCTTTTGCGAATACTAATACGCGTTGAGTTTTACCAGTTCCGTTCGGAAGCACAACTGCTCCACGAATTTGTTGGTCAGCTTTCTTAGGGTCTACACCCAAACGGAAAGCAACTTCAACAGTCGCATCGAATTTTGTGAAGTTTGCTTTTTTAACAACTTCAATCGCTTCAGTTACAGCGTATGCTTTTGAAACTTCAACAAGCTTAGCTGCTTCAAGATACTTTTTACCTTTTTTAGCCATGATATAAATCCTCCTAAATTGTGGTTTTAACGGAATTACCTCCCACGAATAAAGGTTGCGAGTATCAATCGCAACCCCGTAGAAACAAATAACAATTACATGGATTAGTCTTCGATGACAATACCCATGCTGCGAGCAGTACCTTCAACCATACGCATTGCAGCTTCAACGTTTGCAGCGTTTAGGTCAGGCATTTTAGTTTCAGCAATCTCGCGCACTTGATCACGCTTGACTGTAGCAACTTTTTTACGGTTAGGTTCACCAGAACCAGACTCGATACCTGCTGCTTTCTTAAGTAGTACTGCAGCGGGTGGAGTTTTTGTAATGAATGTAAATGAACGGTCTTCAAATACCGTGATTTCAACAGGAATAATTAGACCAGCTTGGTCTGCTGTACGAGCGTTGAACTCCTTACAGAATCCCATGATGTTTACACCAGCTTGACCTAATGCAGGACCAACCGGCGGTGCAGGATTCGCTTTACCAGCAGGAATTTGCAATTTAACCATTTTAATTACTTTTTTAGCCACGAGACACACCTCCTTATAAGTCCGTGATGTGGTAATAGGGATATACCCTCCCACTCATCTTGAATTCTTTATATGTTAATAAAGAATACTTGTATCGTTGAGGCCTAAAAATTTGAAACATACTGACCTTTGAAATTTTACCACTTCCAAAAGGCTTTTTCAAGTTTTTTTCCGTTTATAATTTTTCCACTTGATTAAAGTCTAGTTCTACCGGCGTATCGCGGCCGAACATATTAACAAGAACTCGGACTTTTCCTTTATCTGTATCAAGTTCTTCGATAGGCCCAGCAAATGTTGCAAATGGTCCTTCTTTCACTTGAACAGTGTCGCCGACTTCAAAGTCGATGTCAAATTTACTTTCGTCAACACCCATGCGTTTAAGGACAACTTCTATTTCTTCATCAAGCAGTGCTGTCGGTTTAGATCCCGCTCCTGATGAACCTACGAAACCTGTTACACCAGGTGTATTGCGGACTACATACCAAGAATCATCGGTCATGATAATTTCTACCAGTACATATCCTGGGAAAACCTTTTTCTTCGTTACTTTCGTTTTGCCATCTTTGACTTCGGTTTCTTCTTCCTCAGGAACTACTACGCGGAAGATTCTATCTTCCATCCCCATTGTTTCAACACGCTTCTCCAGATTGGCCTTTACCTTGTTTTCATAACCTGAATAGGTGTGAACTACATACCAATTCTTTTCCATGTTTTAGGACTGTGACGTCCTTCCCTCCCTGCAATCAATCATTTTCTTTATGAAACTTTATTTTCTAACGATCTAGCCAAAATTAACATCCTGCACTATCCCGACTTGTCTAAAGAATAACAGCAATGCTAGAGTTTGAACTTTTTCTTAAAAAAGACAAATTAAAAAACCCGTTTCCGGGCTTTTCTGCTGACACATATTATTCTATCACTATTATACCTTATTTTCGAATCTCTTATTCAATAACTAAGCGAATTAATTCGGAAATGCCCATATCGACCACTAAAAAGAATAAAGCCATAAACAACACAGTCGTCACTACAACGATTGTATATTTGGTTAATTCTTTACGTTTTGGCCAGCTTACTTTACGCATTTCACGAGTGACTCCGCTGAAAAATTCGGTTAAGCGTTTCATGAATGTATCCTCCAAGCATTAGACTGCTTCTGTCAATCTATTTATAAAACGGTTATTTTGTTTCCCTATGATTCGTATGTGAATTACAGGTGCTGCAAAATTTCTTTAATTCTAGTCGTTCAGCGTTGTTTGACTTATTGCTTTCATAATTATAATTTCTTGAACCACAATCGGTGCAAGCTAGTGTGATTTTCTTTTGCAATTGATACACCTATCCTATCTACTATTTCCATAAAACCTTATCACGGCTGGCTTTTATTGTCAATAACAAGGTGAGGCCACCTAAGTCCATGTCAACTCTATCAGCCTATGTCTACCATAAGTGAATGCATCATCCAAGTGGAGTTAGTGTCAGATGAAATAAAGCGGAAAAGGCGGAGGGACTATAAACTGATCTCCCTTACTTCCAGATAACGCTCGAGCTTTCTTTTCACCCTCTGGAGGGCATTATCGATCGACTTCACATGACGATTCAACTCTTCTGAGATTTCCTGATAGGTTTGCCCATCTAAATAAAGGGCTAATACCTTTCTTTCCAAATCGCTCAGCAGCTCGGCCATTTTCAATTCGATATCGTCAAACTCTTCTTTATTGATAATCAGTTCTTCTGGGTCTAATACCTTCGTACCCGATATAATATCCATGAGAGTACGGTCGGACTCCTCATCATAAATGGGCTTGTCCAGGGAAACATAGGAATTGAGCGGAATATGCTTTTGACGTGTTGCTGTTTTAATAGCGGTAATGATCTGTCTCGTAATACATAATTCGGCAAATGCTTTAAAAGAAGAAAGCTTATCGCCTTTAAAATCACGGACAGCCTTATACAAACCAATCATGCCTTCTTGAACGATGTCTTCCTTATCTGCACCTATTAAAAAATATGTCCTTGCCTTCGCTCTTACAAAATTACGATACTTTTGAATCAGATAATCCAGTGCTTCACTGTCTCCAGTGTGTACTAACTCAATTAATTCTTCATCATCGAACTGCAGATACTTTTCGTTCAGTTTCATACCGAAATTGAGACCCAAATTATATCCCCCTGACCTGACTCAGATAGAAATATTATACAGCAGGTAAAAAATACCCGTCAATGGTTCAAATTTTCCCCCGACGCCATTTTTCGAATATTTCCGCTACTTCTTCACTTAAAGGAATTTTAGCCGTAGGTTTTACCGCCGCTGTTTTTTGGACATCTTTTTTTATTTCTCCCTGAATTTCCTCCATATCCATTAGCAGTTCACGGGCAGATTTCCTTAGGGCCCCTTGGCCAAAGATGACCCATTGCTCCGTAAAGTCTGAAGTAGCCACTTGAATCTGCGTCTTGATATTATTCAGTTCAATCGCCATCTTTTCTATTCTCTCATCGGCTGTTTCATTTTCTTTCGTGAAAATTACGTCGACTTTATGATTCTTGAAAATACGGGCTATTCCCTGGACATATTGGGCATCGAATACGACAATGACCCGGGACCCAGTAAACGCCTGATATTCCGCCATCATTTCTATCAGTCTGTCTCTTGCTGCAGCAAGGTCTCTTTCTTTCAATTCTCTCAGTTCCGGCCAGGCTCCAATAATGTTGTAACCGTCCACTAACAGAATATTCATCTCATTATTGCCCTAGAGGGTTTCTTTTTCTGTAGACCTCATACATCAATAAACCTGCTGCCACCGATGCATTTAATGATGTTACTTTCCCGGCCATAGGAAGACGAATTAGAAAATCACATTTTTCTTTCATTAACCGTGCCATTCCCTTGCCTTCACTTCCAATAACAAGGCCAATAGGCATATTCCCGTCCATGTTCCGGTAATCATCGCTACCTTTCGCATCGGTACCCACAATCCAGACACCGCGTTCTTTTAACTCTTCGACTGCTCTTGCCAAATTCGTGACCCGTGCAACCGGAATATACTCAATGGCCCCTGTCGATGCTTTCGCAACCGTTGCCGTTAAACCAACTGCTCTACGCTTTGGAATGATGATTCCGTGAGCTCCGACCGCATCCGCTGTTCTCATGATTGACCCTAGATTATGTGGATCTTCTACTTCATCCAGAATCATGAAGAAGGGAGCCTCATCCCGTTCAGCCGCTTTGGCAAATAAATCGTCCAACTCTACATAATCGTAAGCTGCGACTTGCGCTACGACTCCTTGATGGATACCTTCTACCATTTGGTCTATTTTTTTCTTAGGTACGATTTGTACGAATACCTTTTTTTCTTTTGCAAGTCCGATTAGCGGAAGCATGGACCCTTTCTGTGAGCCCTCTGATATCCAAATTTTATTAATATCCCGTTCGGAGCGAAGTGCTTCCAAGACGGGGTTTCTTCCAATGATAAATTCTTCACTCATGGGTTATTTCCCCTTTTCTTCTTCAATGAATTGAATTGATTTTTCAACAAGGTCTTCCATTCTTTCTATTCGGCCGGATAAATACAGAAAGCCCATAAGCGCCTCAAAGGCAGTGCTATACCGATACGTTTGCACATCTGTATTCTTCGGAACCGACCCGGACTTCGCATTACGACCTCTACGGACGACAGCGGTCTCTTCTTCTGATAACCAACCTGACTCTAGAAAAAAGTGAATGATTTTGCTCTGCGCTTTAGCCGATACAAAAGATGTCGCTTTTTTATGAAGCAGATTAGGCTTAACTACCCCGTTTTGAATAAGGTGATGCCGTATGTAGGTTTCGTATACGGCATCTCCCATATAGGCTAGAGCAAGACTATTTAACATTTTTTCGTCTACCTTATTATCATATTGAAGCATCTGTTACCCTCTTTTCCATCTTGTACCTTGAGGGGTATCCTCTAATATAATGTTCATGTTCTTTAGACGATCACGAATCTCATCAGACAACCCAAAGTTACGGTCTTTCCTAGCTTGAATCCTTTGTTGAATTAAACTCTCGATTTCCTCGTCCAATAATCCCTCTTCCTCTTCAAGGGAAAAGCCCAGGACGGAGAGTAGATTTTGGAATTTACCAAGAAAAGCTTTAATGACTTCCTGGTTAGTATTCTTCTCCATCAAGTAATAATTCGCTTGCTTAGACAGTTCAAAAAGAATGGATATCGCGTTCGCCGTATTGAAATCATCGTCCATTTCCTTAATGAATTGTTCGTGTAGTTCATCGATTTTCTGCAACCATACATCATTATTTTCTGTTAACCCATCGCTTACTTGAAGGCGATGTTTCAGGTTTTGATAGGATGTTTTCAAGCGATCGAGAGCAGCCGTTACATTTTCAAGCACTTCTTCACTATAATTGATTGGATGACGATAATGTACGGATAACATGAAGAAACGCAATACTTGTGGGTCATACTTCTGTATGATGTCATGAACAAGAATAAAATTGCCTAATGACTTCGACATTTTTTCATTATCAATATTGATGTATCCATTGTGCATCCAATAATTCGCAAAGGATTTTCCCGTTAACGCCTCGGATTGTGCAATTTCATTTTCATGATGGGGAAAAGCTAAATCCTGACCGCCTGCATGGATATCAATCGTATCACCAAGGTACTTCTTAACCATCGCTGAGCATTCTATATGCCAGCCGGGGCGCCCCATCCCCCATGGGCTTTCCCAAGAAATTTCGCCAGCCTTCGCCGCTTTCCAGAGGGCAAAGTCAAGCGCATCCTGCTTCTTCTCGCCGACTTCAATACGAGCTCCGACCCGCAGTTCATCAATGGACTGATGAGACAACTTCCCATACCCATCGAATTTACGAGTGCGAAAATACACATCCCCTTCAGATTCATACGCATAACCTTTTTCAATCAACGTCGAAATGAATTCAATGATTGTATCCATGTTTTCCATTACGGTTGGATGTTCATCCGCTTTTTTGCAACCTAGAGCAGAAACATCTTCAAAATACGCTTGAATAAAACGCTCTGAGATGGTTGGGACATCCTCCCCTAGTTCTTTGGCAGCTCGAATTAGCTTATCATCAACATCCGTGAAATTCGAAACGAAATGCACATCGTATCCTCTATACTCCAAGTATCTTCTCACGGTATCGAATACGATTGCTGGCCTAGCATTCCCAATATGAATGTAGTTATAGACTGTAGGCCCGCATACATACATTTTCACTTTTCCTTCTTCCATCGGTACGAAGGTTTCCTTCTGTCTAGTCGCTGTGTTATATATTTTTATTGCCATTTTTATAAACTCCTTTCTTCCTGCTTCCATTTTGCTAACTCTGTTTTCAAAGCATGAATTTCCCTATCCATTTCCTTTAGACGGTCAGCAATTGGATCAGGAAGATCTGAATGATTAAAATCTTTCTTGATTTTTATGCCATCTTGAATGACGACTTTCCCAGGAATGCCGACAACGGTTGAATTAGCGGGCACTTCCTTTAAAACGACCGAGCCTGCACCAATTTTGGAATTTTCACCGACGGTAATCGAGCCAAGCACTTTGGCTCCCGTGGCAATCAATACGTTATCTTTTATCGTAGGATGACGTTTGCCTTTTTCCTTTCCCGTCCCTCCAAGTGTCACTCCTTGAAAGACAGAGACATTGTCACCAATCTCGCATGTCTCGCCAATGACAATCCCCATCCCATGATCGATGAAGAAACGACGACCTATTGTAGCCCCGGGGTGAATCTCAACCCCGGTAAAAAACCGACTGATTTGTGATACACTTCTGGCCAGGAAAAAGAACTTTTTCTTGTATAGTACATGAGCCATCCGATGACTCCATATTGCATGCAACCCTGCATACGTTAAAATAACTTCTAAATAGCTACGCGCTGCAGGATCCTGTTCAAAAACCACTTCAATATCCTCTTTAAACATCTTTAACATGATGATTCCCCCCTATGCTATATCCTTTTAGTCATCCCTTATTTTAAAGCATATAAAAAAGCGCCTCTGTCCAAATAGACAGAGACGCTTTGAAGCGCGGTTCCACTCTGTTTGGAATGAATAGCAGGACCAAAGGCCAACTTGTTCCATTCCCAACTTTTATCCTGTAACGGAGGACATTCCGCCTATGCCTACTAGAGGTTAGTTCAGCAAAGGACTCAAGGGTGCATTTCGGAAAACGAGAGGCTTGAACCATTTTCAGCAGGTTATGGTTCTCTCTAATAAGCTTCGTTTACTTACTTCTCCCTATCTACGCGTTCTTTTGTAAGATTATTAATTACTATATTACATTTTTGTCTAATTGTTAATATTAAATACTTAGAATGCGTTGTTTAATTTTTTCTTTGCCCAGTAGGGAAATCGCTTTTGGTAGGTCAGGACCATGAGTTTGACCAGTCACCGCCGCACGGATTGGCATGAATAACTTTTTACCCTTATGTCCTGTGCTTTTTTGTACCGCTTTGATCGATTTCTTGATTTCGTCAGCTTTAAATTCCTCAAGCCCTTCTATTTCTTTAAGGAAGGCTTCCATGACTTCAGGTACTTGTTCCTCCGCTAGGACTTCTTTCGCTTCAGGCTCATATTCAAGATCATCTTTGAAGAATAGTTCGGAAAGTTCAACGATTTCCGCCCCATAACTCATCTGTTCTTGATAAAGAGAAACTAGACCACGCACCCACTCTTCTTCTTCCGGAGAACGTGTTTCAGAAATCTTGCCGGCCTTCACTAGGTGAGGGATGGACAATTGCACTGCACGTTCCTCATCCAATTGCTTCACATACTGATTATTCATCCAAGTGAGTTTTTGCTTATCGAATAGGGCCGGTGATTTAGATAGACGGTCCGCTTCGAAAAGTTTAATGAACTCTTCCTTAGGGAAGATCTCTTCCTCGCCGCCTGGTGACCATCCAAGTAAAGCAATGAAGTTGAATAAAGCTTCAGGCAAGTAACCCAACTCTTCATATTGTTCGATGAATTGGATAATTGATTCATCACGCTTACTTAATTTTTTCCGGCTTTCATTGACGATCAACGTCATGTGTCCGAACACAGGAGGCTCCCACCCGAATGCTTCATAAATCATTAATTGCTTAGGTGTATTAGAAATATGGTCATCACCGCGAAGTACATGCGAAATCTTCATTAGGTGGTCATCGACCGCTACCGCAAAGTTATACGTCGGGATTCCATCTTTTTTGATAATGACAAAATCGCCAAAGCCATCCGTCTCAAATGAAACATCATCCTTAACCATATCTTTGAAAGTAAGGACTCTGCCCGAAGGAACGGCGAATCGAATACTCGGTTTTCTGCCTTCAGCCTCTAGTTTTGCTTGATCTTCCGCTGTTAAATGACGACACTTACCGGAATACTTGGGTGTTTCGTTCCTTTCAACCTGTCCTTCACGTTCTGCTTCAAGCTCTTCTTCCGTACAATAGCATTTATAAGCCAACCCTTTGTCAAGAAGCTCTTGGTACAACCCTTGATAAATGTCGTTCCGCTCTGATTGACGATACGGTGCGAACTCCCCGCCAATATCAACGCCTTCATCCCAATCCATTCCAAGCCATTTTAAATACTTCAGTTGGCTTTCTTCGCCGCCCTCTATATTTCTTTTTTTGTCAGTATCTTCAATGCGGATAATGAATTTTCCACCATTATGACGTGCATACAGATAATTAAATAAAGCAGTCCTCGCATTTCCTATATGTAAATGTCCAGTCGGACTTGGTGCATAGCGAACTCGAATATCGCTGTTCATGATATATATAGACCTCCCAGTCTCTCTTTTCTTCGTTCTATTTTACCATTTAACCTCAAGGGAATAAAGGTTTCCACCTAAACGACAATCAGTTAGTTTTAACCAACAAGACAACAGCCTGTGCTGCGATTCCCTCGCTTCTGCCCGTGAATCCAAGTTTCTCGGTCGTAGTCGCCTTCACATTGATTTGATCCACTGAAGCATCTAAAAGCTCTGCTATCCTTACACGCATTTCTTCAATATACGGCGCCATTTTAGGGCTTTGGGCAATAATTGTACAGTCTGCATTACCCAACTCATAACCTTCTTTTTTGACGATTGCCCAAATATACTGCAATAACTTAGCGGAATCAGCATCCTTAAATTCCGGATCGGTATCCGGAAAATGCTTGCCGATATCACCTGCACCAATTGCACCCAAACAAGCATCTGCAACCGTATGTAGCAATACATCAGCATCTGAATGCCCAAGTAACCCTTTCTCATGCGGGATTGTTATCCCTCCAATTATTAAAGGCCTACCTTCAACTAGCTGATGTACGTCATATCCCTGGCCAATTCGAAACATCTCATTCTCCCCTATCTTCACTTTTCAAGTTGTTGTTTATGTAAAATCGCGTCCGCAAAATATAAATCTTCCTGAGTCGTAATCTTAATATTATCATAATTGCCTTCAATAATGACTACCTGTTCATCGATCCGTTCTAGCAAGCTTGAATCATCCGTACCTAAATACGACTCCGCTTCCGCTTTTTCATGGGCGTTAATTAATATGGATGCACGAAAAGCTTGTGGTGTCTGTACCGCCCACAAGCTTGATCGTTCCACTGTTTCCGTGACTGACCTGTCATTTGCTTTTTTAATCGTATCCTTTACGGGGACTGCAATGATGGCTCCACCATGGAGACTGGCTGCGGACGTTAATTCACTAATTTGCTCTTGGTCGATAAAAGGACGTGCCCCGTCATGGACTAGAATTATCTCTTCCCTCACATACTTCAATGCATTATGGACGCTCTGTTGACGTTCCTTACCACCTTCAACGAGTTTCTTGACCTTCTTAAATCCGAAGGAAGCCACCATTTCCTTGAAGTAATCCTCTTCTGTTGGGTTTATCGAAAGGAAAATACCCCGGCAGTTTGGATCCTCTTCAAAGACACGAAGGGTGTAGACAATGATCGGGGTACCCGATAGTTCAATAAAAAGCTTGTTCTTGCCGGCCTTCATTCTCTTTCCTTGTCCGGCTGCAGGTATCACTACTTCATAAAACATAACGGTTTCTCCTACTCTTCTTTATAATGCTTTTTCTAATAGTTTAGGTTTAGCAAAGATCATCCGACCCGCTGATGTTTGAAGAACGCTTGTCACAAGGACATCAATACGTTTTCCAATATAATCGCGTCCGCCTTCGACAACGATCATCGTCCCATCATCCAAATAGGCAACACCTTGATTTTGCTCTTTCCCATCCTTAATCACCTGTACATTCATTTCTTCCCCGGGTAGTACGACGGGTTTTACGGCGTTCGCTAAGTCATTTATATTGAGGACCGCTACATTTTGGAACTCGCATACTTTATTTAAATTGAAATCATTAGTGACCACCATGCCACCTGAAATCTTGGCAAGCTTCACTAATTTACTATCGACTTCCTGGATGTCTTCGAAATCCCCTTCGTACATCTCCACTTTAATCGGAAGGTCTCTTTGAATCCTATTCAGGATATCCAAGCCCCTTCGACCCCGGTTTCTTTTCAAGGCATCAGAGGAATCCGCAATGTGTTGAAGCTCATTTAATACAAACTGAGGTATCACAATGGTTCCTTCGAGGAAGCCGGTCTGACAAATATCCGCAATTCTCCCATCAATGATAACGCTTGTATCGAGGATCTTCAACCGTTTGCTGTAGCCTTCCTCATCCTCTTCGGCCATTTCCCCGTCAGAGGCTTTTTTCTTATTGTTTTTGGAGAAAAGATTCAGCAGTTCATCACGCTTTTTAAAACCGACCTGAAATCCAAGGTATCCAAATAAAAGCGTAAGAATAATAGGCACGACTGTATTTAAAATGGGGACTCGAATCGCACTGAAGGCTGACCCTACTAAAAACGCCGCAAGCAGGCCAACTAAAAGGCCCACACTTCCAAAAATTATATCGGTAATTGGAAACTTAACCAGTTGTTCTTCTGACCACTTCATAAAATAGACCACATGATCTACTGCCCAAAAAGTAATAAGATAAAAGATAATAGCACCCAACAGTACACTAACATAAGGATTGTTTAATAAAGCAATATCATCTGCATGGACAACACTTAATAATTCAGGAATAAGTAGCATACCAAGTGTCCCACCAATTATTAAGAAACATGCCTGTATAATGCGTTTTAACATTCCCTTTCACCTCCCTCTTCTCATTATTGACCAATCCAAAAAAAATGAAACCATTGAAAATTCGTTTTCACTATATATCAAGAAATTCCCTGAAGGACTCCTGTGATGTATCCATATTGTCCCTTCTCTTTATCGTAATTTTAGCCTAGCATCCTGGGTTTTGGGTGTCAAAAATAAACACTATTCAATTTCAAGCTAAAATAGGAAAATTTAGAAAGTGGTGGATCGCTTTACATCCTTCGATTAGTGACAAGTTGATTTTTTAATATCCGAAGACCCTCTCTAATTTTATTCGCACGAACTTCCCCAATTCCTTCCACTTCATCAAGTTGCTCAACCGTCGCCTTATTGATTTCTTTAAAGCAATCAAATTGTTTCACTAGATTATCGATGATCAGACCTGGTAATCGGGGGATTTTATGAAGGATTCGGTACCCCCTGGCATGGACAGGGGCATCTACATGAATATGACCCTGGTACCCCAGTATCTTCAGCAGGATGCTCTCATCTAGCTTTTCCTGCATGGCAAGTTCCTGAAGGCGAAGAATGGTTTCCTCCGGATTATCTTCCTTATTGGACGAGTAATCTTTGATAAGCCATTTTCCTTCTGTTTCGATATCTGCTAATATCTCATTCATCTGCAGGCGAATCAGCCTACCTTCTGTACCCAGTTCATTGAGGTATGTCAGTAACTCCGCTTTGATTCGAAGAACCATCACGTACCGGTGGAACACTTGCAAAAGATCCTCGTACGTTACTATTTCCTCGAATTCGAGGGCTCCCAATACCGAAATGCTCTGCTGTAGCACGACCTTATACTTTTCCAGGGTCTGGATGGCCAGATTGGCTTTCGCGAGGATGACTCCTATATCTTTAAGGGCATATCGAAAATTCCCCTGGTATAGGGTGATAACAGTCCTCCGCTGAGAAATGGCAATCACTAATGATTTCGTCTCCCTCGCTACCCTTTCCGCTGTTCGATGCCTCATGCCGGTCTCTGTAGATGGCGCACTATTATCCGGGACCAATTGTGCATTGGCAAAAATGATTTTGTCGGCCTTCTCGTTCAAAATGATGGCTCCATCCATTTTTGCCAACTCATATAATGTACTTGGGGTACAGGCACAGTTAATTTGGAAACCACCATCCACAATCGCTCGTACCTTTTCGTTGTACCCCACAACAATCAATCCACCCGTATTCGCCCTTAATACATTTTCAATTCCTTCTCGAAGAGGTGTGCCTGGGGCCACAATTTGCAAAATCTCCAACTTTGTTTTCTCATACCCTTTTTTCTCTGTCATCCTTAACCCCCTAGCGTATGGTGAAGCGCCTCAGAAACTGATGAAACCCCAATGATTTTGATGCCTTTTGGAGCAGTCCAGCCACCTATATTATTGGCTGGGATGATGACCCGTTCAAATCCGAGCTTCGCTGCCTCCTGAACTCGTTGTTCAATCCGGGAGACCCTTCTAACTTCCCCCGTCAACCCCACTTCACCAATAATGCAATCAGCTGGATTCGTGGACTTGTCACGGAAACTTGATGCAATACTAATGGCAACTGCCAGATCTATGGCTGGTTCATCCAATTTAACGCCCCCCGCGACTTTTAGGTACGCATCTTGGTTTTGCAGGAGCAAACCGACTCTCTTTTCTAAAACTGCCATTAAAAGTGAAACTCGGTTATGGTCAATTCCAGTGGCCATTCTCCTTGGGTTTCCGAAACTAGTCGGTGATATCAGGGCTTGTATTTCGACAAGTACTGGTCTTGTCCCCTCCATCGAGGCGACAACGGTCGATCCTGAAGCACCTTGGGAACGCTCCTCAAGGAAGATTTCCGATGGATTCGCCACTTCTTCCAAACCATGTTCCTTCATCTCAAAAATGCCCATTTCATTTGTCGAACCGAATCGATTCTTGACTGCACGGATTATCCGATATGTATGGTGTCTTTCTCCCTCAAAATATAAAACGGTATCCACCATATGTTCAAGCAGACGAGGTCCGGCAATCGCCCCTTCTTTTGTAACATGTCCCACGATAAAAATGGCAATTCCATTGGTCTTGGCAATGCGCATTAAAGAAGATGTACATTCCCTCACTTGGGAAACGCTTCCCGGGGCTGAAGTCACTTCCGAATGGTACACGGTTTGAATGGAATCAATGATGACCAGGTCTGGCTTTACCTCTTGGATGGCCTGCTGGATATAGTCCATATCGGTCTCGGCATACACCAATAAGTTCTCCGACATCGCTCCTAACCGATCCGCTCTTAACTTCGTTTGTTTGATGGATTCTTCCCCAGAAATATATAATACTTTCTTCTGTTTATGAGCTAATTGTGCAGACACTTGCAAAAGGAGTGTTGATTTGCCTATCCCCGGGTCTCCGCCGATCAATACAAGTGATCCTTGGACAATACCACCGCCAAGTGCACGATTCAATTCTGCCAAATCCGTCGTAATGCGTGGTTCTTTGTCCGACTGAATGGTTGTGATGGGTGTCGCCTTCTCACGCTCTGCAGATCCCCTCACTTCTGAATGGGTAAATGCTCCCTTTCGAGCTGGCTTAACAATCTCCGTCTCTTCAACCATCTTGTTCCATTCCCCGCATCCAGGGCATTTTCCCATCCATTTTGCTGACTCATACCCACAAGATTGACACATGAATTTCGTTTTCTTTTTTGCTGCCATAGTAACTCCTCTTTCTCATAATACTCATGTAAAAGATATTATATATTGGTTTTATTTAATCCTTCTTATTTAAAGTTATTAAGAAATTTATTTTTACTCTCTATTCGATTCATCTTATAGAGTAGTTCCTCTAGGTACAATTTCGTCATGAATAAAAACAGAGGTACACTGCTGAGAAATCTGAGTGTACCTCGAAGTTAAAGAATGACTTTATTCACTTATGTTGACGGGATCGCCATTTCTGATCGCAAATTTATTGTCCACGACATCCATCACGACCGTTTGCCCTTTTTGCACATTTCCTTTGAGCAGTTCTTCAGATAGGTAATCTTCGACATGTTTTTGTAGTGCCCTGCGAATTGGACGTGCCCCATATTCCGGATCGTATCCTTCAGATGCTACTTTTTCTCTAGCTGCATCTGTAAGCTCTAAGAAAATTTCCTGTTCCTTCAAACGGGAGATGAGCTGATTGGACATCAACGTAACGATTTGTTTCAAATGATCCTTTTCTAATGAATGGAAGACGATCGTCTCATCAATACGATTCAGGAATTCTGGACGGAAGGCACGTTTTAATTCTTCCATCACTTTCCCTTTCATATTTTTGTAGTCTTGACCAGTGTCCTGAATATTGAAGCCTACATACTTATCAGTCTTCAATGCAGAAGCTCCGACATTCGATGTCATAATCAGAATCGTGTTCCTGAAATCCACAGTACGGCCTTTTGAATCCGTCAATCTTCCGTCTTCAAGGACCTGTAGAAGAATGTTGAATACATCTGGATGTGCCTTTTCAATTTCATCAAGTAGAACGACGGAGTATGGCTTTCTACGTACTTTTTCAGTCAGTTGTCCGCCCTCCTCATATCCCACATAGCCTGGAGGAGAACCAACTAGGCGTGAAGTTGAATGTTTCTCCATATATTCCGACATGTCGATACGGATCATGGCATCTTCATCACCGAACATGGATTCAGCCAATGCACGACCAAGTTCCGTTTTACCGACTCCTGTTGGCCCTAGGAAGATGAATGAGCCGATTGGACGTTTAGGATCCTTCAGCCCCGCTCTTGCACGTCGTACTGCTTTGGAAACGGCTATAACAGCCTCTTCCTGACCAATTACACGATCATGGAGAATAGATTCCATATTTAGAAGTTTATCTGACTCCGTTTGTGCCAATTTAGTAACCGGGACTCCAGTCCAGCTGGATACGACATGTGCGATGTCTTCCACCGTCACTTCACTATTTTCTTGCCCTTGTTTCTCTTTCCACGTTTTCTTTGTTTCTTCCAATTGTTCTCTTAAGCGTTGCTCCGTATCACGAAGCGATGCAGCTTTTTCAAACTCCTGGCTTTGAACGGAAGCGTCCTTTTCTTTCCGGACTTCATCTAATTTCACTTCAAGTTCTTTTAAGTTTGGAGGTGTAGTATATGAACGCAACCGGACTTTCGAACCTGCTTCATCAATTAAATCGATTGCTTTATCCGGAAGGAAACGGTCGGAAATATATCGATCAGATAACTTAACAGCCGCATCGATAGCCTCATCAGTGATTGATACACGGTGATGGGCTTCATACCGGTCACGTAACCCTTTAAGAATTTGAATGGACTCTTCTGTTGTTGGTTCATCCACTTGGATGGGTTGGAAGCGGCGTTCGAGTGCAGCATCCTTTTCGATATATTTACGGTACTCATCCAATGTGGTTGCACCGATACATTGCAGTTCACCACGGGCCAATGATGGCTTAAGGATATTAGATGCATCGATGGCACCTTCCGCCCCACCAGCACCAATCAATGTATGCAATTCATCAATAAACAAGATGATATTTCCTGCTTGACGGATTTCGTCCATCACTTTCTTTAATCGATCCTCGAATTCACCACGGTATTTCGTCCCCGCTACGACCGTCCCCATATCAAGTGTCATGACACGTTTATCACGTAGGATTTCAGGAACCTCATTATTGATGATTTGCTGTGCTAGGCCTTCAGCAATAGCAGTTTTACCCACCCCTGGCTCACCAATTAATACAGGGTTATTCTTTGTGCGTCTGCTCAACACTTCGATGACACGCTGAATTTCCTTGCCTCTACCAATGACAGGGTCCAAGCTGTCTTCACGAGCGATGGCCGTTAAATCACGAGCAAGACTATCAAGGGTTGGAGTGCTTGCATTAGAGGCGGTTGAACCTTGATGTCCACCTGACTCATTGCTACCTAATAGTTGTAATACTTGCTGTCTTGCTTTATTTAAACTGACGCCAAGGTTATTTAACACACGGGCTGCTACACCTTCTCCTTCTCGAATAAGTCCAAGGAGTACATGTTCTGTGCCTACATATGAATGACCTAATTTCCTTGCTTCATCCATGGATAGTTCAATGACTTTCTTCGCTCTTGGCGTATAATGAATCGTTTGGGCTTTGTCCTGGCCACGGCCGATTAAGTTTTCCACTTCTTTCTGGATCTTTTCCGCACCTAATCCGAGAGCGTATAATGCTTTGGCTGCAATACCGTCTCCCTCGCGAACTAAACCTAAAAGGATGTGCTCCGTACCAATATTATTATGACCTAACCGGATAGCTTCTTCTTGGGCTAATGCTAATACTTTCTGGGCTCTTTCAGTAAAACGACCAAACATCATAGGGAATTCCTCCTTTAGAATTTTCGTTTTGAATAAAGCTTTTGACTCTGCATAAAATCTTGCAGATGCTTCGCTTTAACATGTATAGCAGATGATCGATTGACTTTTCTATGAGAAGGAGGATTCTGTGAAATCCAAGTGTTCTCGTATAAGAGCTGCTCGACGGATATCCCTTTCATGTGTCCTTAAAGGTCCACCTGCGTATTTTTGTAAAAAGCCTGGCTGAGTCAGAATCATTAACTCATTTAGGATGCTTTTTGAAATGTTTTTTATATATCCTATATCTATCCCTAACCTAACATCGGAGATACAGGTAGCTGCTTCCTTGGTCCCAATGATTCGGGCATTTGATAATATACCATAGGATCGGAAAACCCTATCCTCTAATTGTATGTGAGAGGTCTTCACTAATGCATCTCTGGCTGACCTTTCCTGGGCAATGATCTGCTGAACTACACTCGTTAGATCCTCCACGATATCCTTCTCGGATTTTCCGAGAGTGATCTGGTTGGAGATTTGAAAGATGTTTCCTAGAGCTTGACTGCCCTCTCCATAAATCCCGCGAACCACCAGTCCCAATTGATTAATGGCCGGTATAATATGATTCATTTGCTGAGTTAGTACAAGACCCGGGAGATGCATCATGACTGAGGCCCTCAATCCTGTTCCCACATTAGTCGGACAGCTAGTTAAGTATCCTCTTTCTTCATCATATGCATAGTCTATGGATTCTTCAATCCAATCGTCAAGAACATTTGCGAGTCTTAAGGTTTCCTTAAGTTGCAATCCTGACATCAAGCACTGGATTCGGAGATGGTCCTCTTCGTTAACCATGATGCTTATTTCTTCATTCTCGGAAAGAAGGCATGCCCCTTTTGCCGATTCTTCCACTAAATGTGGGCTGATCAAATGTTTTTCAACAAGCACTCTCTTTTCCAGTGACTGCATTTGATCAATTTCCAGAAGTTCCAGCTTGCCAATCTCTTGGGTAACTTCCTCTTCAATTCTTTTCTTCACTAATTCAATGATTTCTTTTGCCTCTTCATTGGAAAAGGCGGTAGGAAAGGTAAAGTCTTTAAAATTTCTGGCTAAACGAATTCGTGAACTTAATACAATATCCATTTCTGGACCTTCATGATTCATCCAGGAACTCAAAGCGTTCTCCATAAATTTCTCCAAACTCATGATTCATCGCCCCCCTCCTGTGCCTCATACCTTTTTTCAAGGGAACGAACCTTATCTCTTACTTCGGCCGCCTTCTCGAACTCTTCCTGTTCGATGTGTACCTTTAAATTCTCTTTTAAGTCAGAAATTTGTTTTCGAAGGTAAATACCGCCACCAATTCTTTTTGGGATTTTCCCAATGTGTGCAGTATTTCCGCTATGAACCCTCTTTAGAATCGGATTTAACTGATCATTGAACGTTTTATAACACTCGGCACATCCAAACTTTCCAATATGGACGAATTCCTTATATGAACGATGACAATGAGGACAGCGTTTTTCTTCTGTCATAGGAAATGAATTAGCCTTTGTCTGTTGAATATTCGACTCGATATTTAACAATCCTGCTAACAAATTATTTATTGAAAATCCATGCCCACCCGCATCCATGAACATCTCACCTTTTTCCTGAGCACATTTCTCACAAATCATGACTTCAGCCTTTTTTCCATTAATGATTTTGGTAAAGTGAAGAGTCGCAGGTCTTTGATGGCATTCTTGACAAATCATTCATTCATCACCTCTGCCAGTTTATTTATATTTTAAAGTTGTAAGCATGGCTGATAAAATTCGCGCCCTTAATTCATCACGATCAGGTAGGTCTATATAGATGACGGATCTATCAATGACACTCATCATGATTTTAGCTTCCCTTTCATTAATGACTTCCTCGCTCATCAGCCGAGCGATGACCCCTTCCGCCATAGATTGAGGCACTCTGGAACCAATAAGGGATAATAACTGGTTGATGAGTTGCACGTAATCCTGCGATTTCACCTTCATAATCCGAATATACCCGCCACCGCCACGCTTACTCTCAACAACATAGCCTCTTTCGATTGTAAACCTGGTATTAATTACGTAATTGATTTGAGAAGGAACACACTGAAATTTATCTGCTATTTCACTTCTTTTAATTTCTAGGATATCTTTCTGACTTATTTCTAGCACTTGCTTCAAATAAGTTTCGATAATATCAGATATGTTTCTCACTCAACCTCCTCCAATCTGACTTTGACTATATTTGACTATTATTATACAAGGAAAAATGCATATTGCAAATTAAAACGCACTAACTTCTTTTTGCATTACCTATTTTCTCCAAATTATATGTAGTTACATACCTATTGCACACGGTAAAATTAAAATATCTTTATAATTACCCCTAATGGATATATTCAAAACCACCCTTAATCCTTTAATCGTACTTTTAGAACGCAAAAAAAGCCCAGCCTAATGGCTGACCTTTAAAATGGCTTGGCGGCGTCCTACTCTCACAGGGGGAAACCCCCAACTACCATCGGCGCTGAAGAGCTTAACTGCCGTGTTCGGAATGGGAACGGGT